>JAUMDJ010000001.1:0-1966 GCA_032121895.1 Chloroflexota bacterium
GGCTCGCCCCAGACGTAGGCCATGCCGAGGTAGCTGAGGGTGCGCATCGCCGCCTCAAGGTCCTCTTCGCTGCTGAGCGCTTCGCTTCGGAACTCGGGGAGCGCCTCAATGATGGCGCGGATCTTCCCAGATGGGAGAAGTGCGGGGAGGTCGCGTGCCGTCTTGTGCCACTCAGGATTCGCCGATGGAATCTCGGCCGCCGGATCTGCGATTGGGAGGAAGCCTCGCTCCGCTGTAACGCCAAACGCGTGCAGATCAACGTGGTGCGTCATTTCACACTCCCTCAATTGAGCCGCAGAGCGGCGGCCGATCCTGCTCATCCTCGGGCTTCCTGGCGTCGCTGAGGGGGTGCGTTGCGCATCCGATCCCTGAGTCTGTCCCGCATCACGGGTCATCTATGATCTTCCTGCCGTCGGTCGGGCTCCGCGCGACGACGCTTCGTGAACCGCGTCAGGTCCGGAAGGAAGCAGCGCTAAGCGGATCGCGGCGGGCGCAGCGGGCCGCTCGGCCGGCGGCACTCAAGTGGCGGCGTGCTGGACATGGTGAGAGTGAGGGAGGGGCGATGGCAGAGCAGCTAGCAATCTATCGCCGCTACCGAGCATCCACCTTCGGTGAGCTTCGTGGCCAAGACCCCATCGCCAAGACCTTGCAACGCGCCGTAGCCGACGGTCGGCTTGGTCACGGACTCCTCTTCGTTGGCCCCCGCGGAACAGGGAAGACCTCAACCGCTCGTATCGTGGCGAAGGCACTCAACTGTCTCGCCCCAGCCAACGGCGAGCCGTGTGGCAGCTGTACCGCATGTATTGCGATTCGCGATGGCGCCACCTTTGACGTGGTGGAGTCCAACGCGGCAACCTCGAACCGCATCGATGACGTGCGTGAAGATCTGATCCCGCTGATCACCAATCCGCCCACAGATCTGAAGCGCAAGGTCTTGATCCTTGATGAGGTGCATCGATTCACCAATGACGCCTGGGACGCGCTGCTCAAGTGGCTTGAAGAGCCGCCCCCCGGAATCGTCTTCATCTTCTGCACTACCGACCCTTCCAAGATTCGACCGGCGATCCTCTCGCGACTGCAGCGATTCGATTTCCGCCCCATCGCGCAGGAGCAGATCGCCGCAAAGCTCGTGGACATCCTCAAGAGCGAGGGTCGCAACGCGGAGCCTGACGCGATTGCGCTGCTCGCCCGACTCGCCGACGGAGGGATGCGCGATGCCGAGTCAATGCTCGATCAGCTCCTCTCTTCTGGCGTTGATCCGCTACGCGCCGCCGATGTTGAAGAGCTCCTCGGCCTCCCTGGCGCCGAAGACATTGCGCGCCTCGCAAGCGCCGCGCTCGATGCAGACGCGGCGGTTGGCCTCGGCATCCTCGCCGACTTTGAGCTGCGTGGACGAGATCCGCGCGTCGTCACGGAGCGCCTCACCGACCTGATCCGTCGCGCGCTCCATGCAGCACTCGCCACAGGCGGCACGGTTCCCGCTGATTCCTCGCGACTTCCAGTGGGAGTGAATCTTGGGGGTGAGCCTGGGGCACCCCTCCCGCTCGCGGGTCGCAGTCGCGATGAACTCTTGCGCCTCGCCCATGCGCTTCGCCGTCTTGAGTCAGGGCGTGGCGACGCAGATCTTCGACTCGGGCTCGAGCTGCTCCTTCTCGGAACGCTCGCCCCTGTTGCGCCAGCACAGGCCGCGCCAGCAGCGGGCGCACCAGCAGCAGCTGCCGCCCCTGTTCGCACCGCACCGCCTCCCGCAGTCGCTGCACCAGTTGCGGAAGAGACTCCGCCTGCAATGAAGCCAACGCGAACGCCGCGCGCGGCGAAGAGCGGCACCGCAAGCGAAGAGGGAGACAACTGGGCACAGATGCTCGCTGCAGCAGACGTGCCTACAAAGCCACTCCTTGCGGACGCGAGCGGCTCCTTTGAGAACGGCGTGCTGACGATCGTCTACCCGGCAACGAAGTCATTCCTG
>JAUMDJ010000002.1:0-9708 GCA_032121895.1 Chloroflexota bacterium
CTCAGTTGGTTAGAGCGCACGGTTCACATCCGTGAGGTCACTGGTTCGAGTCCAGTATCGCCCACCACGTTGTGAGTTACTGCTTCGCCATCCTTCGCAGAACCGCCGGCATGATGCCACCTTCGCGGTAGGTTGCAAGCTCCATTGGACCGTCCAGACGGACGACGAGTTCAATGGATCGCGTGTTGTCCGTAAGGGTGTCGTCAGCGCCGCTTGAGGTGACCTGAAGCGTCACGCGACCACGAGGGCTGATCGCGGTGAGGCCTTCAATCGTGAAGCGCTCGCTGCCATCCAGGGCATGGCTCGCGGCGCTCTCGCCGGGGAGGAACTGCAGCGGCAGGATGCCCATGCCGATCAGATTGGAACGATGGATGCGCTCATATGATTCGGCGATCACGGCGCGGACGCCGAGCATCTGCGTCCCCTTTGCAGCCCAGTCTCGACTTGATCCTGAGCCGTACTCCTTCCCTGCGATGATGATCAGCGGCGTTCCCTGCTCCTTGTAGCGAGCTGCCGCGTCAGCGACTGCGAGGAGTTCGCGGCTCGGAAGATGTTTAGTAAGCGGTCCCTCCTTCCCTCCTGCGAGTGCGTTGCGGAGGCGCGTGTTCGCGAAGGTTCCGCGCATCATCACCTGGTCATGGCCACGGCGTGCTCCATATGAGTTGAAGTCGCCAACAGCAACCCCGCGTTCAATCATCCAGCGGCCAGCAGGGGAGTCGGCGCGGATTGATCCCGCTGGCGAAATGTGATCGGTGGTGACGGAGTCACCGAGGAGGAGGAGCGCACGCGCGTCGTGGACATCGGCGATGGGTGAGGCAACCGCGGGGATGTTCTCGGTGAATGCTGGGCGGGCGATGTACGTGGAGGCCGGATCCCAGTCGTAGGTGCGACCGGTTGGCACGGTTAACGCCCGCCATCGAGCGTCGCCGGCAAAGAGATCCGCATAACTATTCTTGTAGAGGGTGGCATCCGCCGCTGCGGCGACCGCTTCTGCAATCTCTTCATCCGCGGGCCAGATATCGCGGAGGAAGACGGGGGAGCCGTCTCGATCGTTGCCGACTGGATCTTGGTCAAGGTTTGTCACCACGTTGCCCGCCAACGCAAGGGCAACCACGAGTGGCGGGGAGGCGAGGTAGGCGGCACGCACCGCAGGATGAATGCGCCCTTCAAAGTTTCTATTCCCCGAGAGGACGGCAGCAACAAGGAGCTCTTCACGCTCCACCGCAGTGGCGATCTCTTCGTCGAGTGGTCCTGAGTTCCCGATGCACGTCGTGCAGCCATAGCCAGCCACGTTGAATCCGAGCGCGGCGAGCGGTTCCAGAAGCCCCGCGCGCTCTAGGTATGCGGTGACGACTCGCGACCCTGGGGCGAGGCTCGTCTTCACCCATGCTGGCACGCGCATCCCGCGCGCAACTGCGTTCCTCGCGAGGAGACCGGAGGCGATCATCACCGACGGGTTTGAAGTGTTGGTGCATGAGGTGATCGCAGCGATCGCGACCGCGCCATCGCGCATTCTTGCTCCCCCTACTGTGGCGCTGTGCGCCTTCGATCCAGCGCGATCTGGGTAGCTCTCCTCAAAGCCCTTCCCGAGATCGGGGAGGGGGACTCGATCCTGCGGACGCTTCGGTCCGGCGAGCGACGGAACGATCTCGGCAAGACTGATCTCGACCACTTCGTCGTAGAGCGGCTCCTGCCCACTGACTCGCCAGAGGCCCTGCGCCTTGGCATACGTTTCAACCAACGCAATCTGCGCGCTCTCGCGACCAGTCACGCGGAGGTAGTCAAGGGCGATCTCGTCAATCGGGAAGAGCGTCGTCGTGGCGCCGAACTCTGGCGACATGTTGGCGATGGTCGCTCGATCGGCGAGAGAGACGGTGGAGAGGCCGTCACCGAATGCCTCTACGTATGCGCCGACCACACCATGAGCGCGGAGTCGCTCAGTTACGGTGAGGACAAGGTCGGTCGCCGTGGTCCCCGCAGGGAGCTTCCCTGTGAGCTTGAGCCCGACGATTTTCGGCAGCGGAGAGAAGAGCGGTTCGCCAAGGAGTACCGCCTCCGCTTCAATTCCACCGACGCCAAAGCCAAGGACTCCGAGTCCTGAAATCATGGTGGTGTGCGAGTCGGTGCCGACACAGGTATCTGGGAAGGCGAGCGGCGCCCCGTCAACCTCCTCCACGCGCACCACGGTTGCAAGGCTTTCAAGGTTTACCTGGTGCACGATTCCCGCGCCTGGGGGAACAACGCGGAACGTATCAAATGCGCCTTGAGCCCAACGGAGCAGCTGGTACCGCTCGGCATTGCGTTCGTACTCTCTTGTCACGTTCTGTTCGAGTGCTTCCGCGGTGGCCCATCGATCAACTTGTACCGAGTGGTCAATCACAAGATCAGCTGGGACCTGAGGGTTAATGCGCTCAGGGTCAATGCCAAGCTCACGCGCCGCATCGCGGAGCGCTGCCAGGTCGACCACTGCTGGGACGCCCGTGAAGTCCTGAAGCACGACGCGTGCAGGAGAGAAGGGAAGCTCACGTTCGTCGCCTGAAGACGCCGCCGCTGCGCCGGGCTTCCACGCGAGATATGCATGGATATCTTCTTCACGGACAAAGCCGTTCCCCGCCCGTCGCGCAGCTCCTTCAATGAGGATCTTGAGGATGAATGGGAGCTGATCCCACGGTGTCGCTGGCGCTGGGAGGCGCTCAAGTGCGATCCGATCGGGTAGTCCAGCGCCGAGGCTCGTGCGCGTGTGCGCTCGATTGGTCACAGCCCCTCCTCTCGTTCACCGCCGCTCCGCGGGCTTCGCGTAGCGTAGCGCGCAGTCACACCATACGCCCCTTCACGAAGGGCTACCATTGACGTAATGAGGCGCTCCTTAGGGGGCCAGAGCCAGATGAGACAGGAGCATCTATGCCGCTGACGAAGCGCACCGCCGTCTCCGCAGGGGGGCTGGTTATTCGTGCCGTTGCGGGGAGGCCAGAGATCGTCGTCGGTCGACGTCGCCGAGAGCGCGACGGATACGTCTGGTCGCTCCCGAAGGGGACCCCCGAAGAGGGGGAGACGCGTGAGGAGACCGCCCTGCGCGAGGTCCGGGAGGAGTCGGGACTTGAAGTACGCATCCTTTCGTACTTCGCCGCAATCTCGTACTCGTTTGTCCGCACTGGTGAGCGCATTGAAAAGACGGTGCACTACTACCTGATGGAGCAGGTGGGTGGCAGCTTTGAAGCGTACGACCAAGAGTTTGAAGAGTTGCGCTGGGTGCCTATGGACGAAGCTGTTGCCCTCTTGGACTTTCAAACTGAGAGTGCACTCGTCCAACGCGCGTATGACGCCCTCACACTGACCTGATGCGTCGCACCGCGCTCTTTGAGGAGCATCTCAACCTTGGGGCCCGCATGGTTGACTTCGCTGGGTGGGAGATGCCGGTGCAGTACGCGGGTGTCATTGAGGAGCATCGAGCCGTGCGAGCGAGCGCCGGAGTCTTCGATCTTGGCCACATGGGAGAGATCTGGGTTCGTGGCCCGCAGGCAGGCGCAGCACTTGACCGTGCTCTCGTCTCGCTCCCTTCCGCGCTGAATCCTGGACGAGCGCAGTACAGCATTATCGTGAATGAGACGGGCGGGATGGTTGATGACCTTTTGGTCTACCGCGTTGCGGACGAGGAGTGGCTGGTTGTAGCAAACGCGTCCAACGCAGAGCGCGTCGCGGCGCTCCTCGCCCAACGCATTGGCACCACGGCGAACGTTTCCGATGAGAGCGCCTCAACCGCCATGATCGCGGTTCAAGGACCGCAAAGCGGCGACCTTGTCGCAAGCCTGTTTGACGCTGAGGAGGCCGACGCGGTTCGTGAGCTACGAAACTATGCCTGTCGCAGCAGCAAAGCGCTTATTGGCGGCGTGCAGATCCCGCTCCTCGTTGCGCGTACGGGCTATACGGGTGAAGACGGATTTGAGTTCTATCTCGCTGCGGATCGTGCGGTTTCCCTTTGGCGCGCACTGCTGACGCCTGGCATATCGGGAGCACCTGCACCGCAGCCGATCGGGCTAGGTGCGCGGGACACGCTGCGGTTAGAGGCGGGGATGCCACTCTTCGGCAACGAGCTGCGTGAAGAGCTCACCCCGTTTGATGTTGGACTCGGGCGAGTCGTCAAGTTCAACAAGGGAGAGGGTGTCGTTGGCGACACAGCCCTCACCGCACGTGCCGCCGCAGGGGCTCGTGCCGGACGGGCACTCGTCGGTCTGAAGATCACTGGCCGAGGGATCGCTCGCCGCGGGTATGAAGTGCATCAACCTGATGGGGGCCTGATCGGGCACATCACCTCGGGGACGCACTCGCCAACGCTCGGCTACCCGATCGCACTCGCTGATCTCGACGCGTCCGCATCACCATACCCAGTGGGTGAACCGCTCGACGTGCTCATTCGTGGGGAGCGAGTCGCCGCGGTGGTGACTGGCGTACCATTTGTGCCGAAGGGCTTGATCGGAACCGCGAGAGCATAGGAGGAAGATGATGAGTTCACCAGCCGAGCTTCACTACTCAAAAGAGCATGAGTGGGTTCGCGTGCAGGGAGATCGTGCCGTGATCGGGATCACTGCGCACGCCGCAAACGAGCTCGGCGACGTCGTCTTCGTTGACCTCCCTCAAGTGGGGGCCACGCTGAAGCAGTTCGCCGTCTTCGGCGCGGTTGAATCGGTGAAGGCGGTCAGCGATCTTTTCAGCCCAATCTCTGGCAGCGTACTTGCGCGTAACGAAGCGCTTTCTACTGCTCCAGAGTCGATCAACGCGGACCCATACGGCTCTGGCTGGCTCCTAGAGATTCAGCTTAGCGACCCAGCGGAGCTCAGCCTGCTCCTTGACGCGGCAGGTTACGACCAACTCACGGCATGATCCGCCGAACGCTTGCTCCGCTCTCTGCGGCGCTCCTGATCGCGCTTTCCAGTGCCGCCTGTTCAATCGTGGGCGGAACCGCGCTTCGTGTTGCGCTGACGGCCGAACCACTCAACCTTAGCGCCGCCTACCAAGACGAATCATCTGCGTTCGTGGGCGGGCTGGTGCATGCAGGGCTCTACCGGCCGGATGGCACACTCCTCCCGCAGCCAGTTCTCGCCGAAGGAGCGCCACTCTCATCCGCTGGGGGCACCACCGTTCAGATCACCCTTAAGTCGGGACTCACCTTTCATGACGGGTCTCCGCTCAGTGCGGAAGATGTTCTCTTCACGTATGAGCTCGCGAAGAGTGGCCAGTGCCCGCTCGCCCCTGACATCTGTGATGTCGTGAGAACGCACCTTGAATCGGTGGAGTCAGACAGCTCCAACAGTGTCCGCTTCCGCCTGATCTCAAGTTGGGCGCCGTGGCGCACCCGCGGGCTAACCATCCCAATCCTTCCGAAGCGGGCGGTTGAAGAGTCGCTCCGGCGCATGCAGGAGGGCATCAGCGCGGTTGACCGCACGCTCATCACTGCCACACGCGAAAACATCGCAGCGCAACTTGAATCAACCACCTGCGCTGTGGCTGGTGGCGGGAACTGTGAGTACGCCCCGTTCGCTGGCGAGCTTGAGCGCGTGCTCAACGCGTCAGGCGTCCAACTCCCAGATGTGCGCATCTTCCCTGTAGTGAGTAGCGGGAGCCAGGTTCTCATGTCGCAAAACGATGAGATATATGCTCGTGACCTCTACTCGCGACTCGTCACCCTTGAGGCGTATCTGCTTGCACCTGCGGACAGCCAGTTGGCAGTTGCATATCCGCTTTTGGACATTCAGCTGACGCCGATTGGCGCGGGGCCATACCGAGTCAGCGAGCGGGTCCCTGGCGCCTCAGTGCTCCTTAGCGCCTTCCGTGCGTTCGCGCTCGGCGCGCCAAACATTCGCCAGATCAGGGTCAATCGTTTTGCAAACGAATCAGCCGCGGTTGCCTCCTTCCAGTCATCTCAAGTTGACTGGGCTCCGCACCTGAGCGGTACGAGCGTGGCGAACGTGAGCGTGCGAGACGGGGGCCAGATCTTGAAGGGGCCATCGTCGCGCGGGTACGTCTATCTCGCCTTCAATCTTCGGCCAGGGAGACCATTTGCAGACAACGTGGTCCGAACCGCACTCAGTTCGTGCGTTGATCTTGATGGCATCGCGCAGAGTGCGACGAGTGGGTCTGGGGCCCCAATCAGCAGCACGGTCACTCCTGGATCCTGGGCGTTGCCAACCACGAGCATTGCCGAGGCAACGTTCGATCCAAGTGGAGCGCGAAGTGCCCTTCTTGCAGATGGCTGGCAAGAGGAGAGTGATGGCGTCTTCGTCAAACTCGGCACACGACTTGAAGGAGAAATCCTCGTTCGTGAGGGGCTAAGCGCGCGCCTGAGCGCTGCGCAGTCCATTGCAGATCAGGCGTCGGCATGCGGGTTCTCCATTACCGTCTCCGTGCAGCCGTATCGGAGCGGAATCCTCCCGAGACTCCAGTATCCAGGCAACTTTGACGCCTACATCGGCGGTTGGCAGTGGAGTCTTGACCCTGATGACACCGATCTATTTGCATCTGCCGCATGTCCTACCGAAGAGGCGCCCGCCGGGAAGAACTTCGTCTGCTGGCAGAGCGAGCGCGCAGACAGCCTCCTGCGCCAGGCGGTGACTGGTTCGAGTGAAGCAGTGCGTGCGCCGATTTATGCAGAGTTTCAGATGCTACGTCGCAGCGAGCGACCCTACCTTTTGCTCTGGGGAGAAAGTGGGTATACACTTCTAGACAGAACGTTCACGTGGCCAACGCGAGAGGCGGACGCTGCGAGCCTGCTCTATGCGTGGTCGATTGAAGCGTGGAGCAAAGAGTAGGGGGCACAGATGAGCGACGCGCTACGAGCGAGTGCACCACCCGAACTTTTCATTGATCCCGATGCGGTCCACACCCTCTGCCGAAGGTTCATCACTGATGAGTTCAAGAAGATCGGTGTTCGGAACGCAATTCTGGGTCTTTCAGGTGGGATTGATTCGGCCCTCGTTGCATTTCTGACCGCTGACGCCATTGGCGCCGATCGTCTTCGCACGTACATTCTTCCGTACCGCACATCTGCTGCAAGCTCTCGAGATGACGCCCTCGCCGTGGCGCACGCGCTCGGGTGCAGTGTTGAAGAGGTGTCGATCAGTGCGAGCGTGGATGCCGTAGAGGCTTCGCTTCCAGCAGGTACGTCGATCACGCCGATTCAGCGCGGCAACATTGCCGCCCGCATGCGCATGATCACGCTGTATCACGAGTCTGCTCGTCACGACGGTATCGTCATGGGCACAGGGAACAAATCTGAGGCGATGATTGGCTACACCACGCTACACGGTGATGCCGCGTGCGCCATCAATCCAATCGGTGACCTCTACAAGAGTCAGGTTCGCACCCTCGCCGCTCATCTCGGTGTTCCTGACGTAATTCTGACGAAGGCGCCGAGTGCGGACCTTTGGCCCGGTCAGACCGACGAAGGGGAGGGTGGTTTTGACTACCCAACGCTCGATCGCGTCCTCTTCCGCCTGGTTGATCAAGGGGCAAGCGCTGACGCGGTCGTCGCAGACGGATTTGATCAGGCGCTGGTTGCGCGCATTCAGAAGATGATTGCCACATCGCAGTTCAAGCGGGAGATGCCCCCCTTCCCCAAGATCACCACGTAGTTCGGCGAACTGGTCGTCAAATGGTGAGCGACGGCCGAGGCGGTGGTGCAACTCCTGGGGCGCTCCACATCGTTTCTACGCCAATCGGAAATCTCGCGGATCTTTCGCCTCGAGCCGTGGCCGTATTGCGCGAAGTACGCCTTGTCCTTGCGGAGGATTCGCGCGTTGCACGGGTGCTGCTCTCATCGATAGAGGTGAACACAGAAACTACATCGCTCCCTGCCTTTGATGAAGCGGATCGAATAGCGCCAATCATTTCGCGACTCCTGGCGGGGGAGGCAGTTGCGCTCATCAGCGATGCTGGCACCCCGCTGATTAGTGATCCTGGACAGCAGCTTGTGCGGGCGGCGATCGCGGCAGGGATCCGCATCGTTCCCATCCCTGGCGCATCGGCACTTCTCGCAGCCGTGGTCGCTTCTGGCGTTGCTGGCGCCCGTTGGAACTTCGAAGGCTTCCTCCCGCGCAGCGGTGTGGATCGTCGACGTGCGATCGGCGCGCTCGCAGCGGATCTGCGTGCGAGCGTTATCTATGAGGCGGGGAACCGTGTTGCTGCGACCCTGCGTGATCTGGCGGACGCGGCCGGTCCAGACCGTCCCGCGGCGCTCTGTCGGGAGCTTACGAAGATGCATGAAGAGATCCGACGTGGCTCTCTCGCAGAGCTCGCAGGGCTCGTTGAGTCAGGAGTGGTTGATGGTCGCGGTGAGTTCGTGATCGTGCTTGGCGAGTCGCTCGCCGAAGTGGTTGATCCCGACGTTGACGGCGCATATCCAGCGGCGCTCGTAGCTGTTGAACAGCGCATTGCGGAAGGATCCTCTCGTAGTGATGCGGTGCGAGCCATCGCGGCAGCGTGGAAGCTCGACAGGCGCCGACTCTGGTCGCTAGCGCATCGCGACGCGGCCGAGGGGGAGTAACCGCTCGGCCGCGTCGCGCTATGCGCGAGCGGGCGCGATCTCTTCTCCGTACTCCGCCTCACCTAGATCGGTTGGCTCAGCGCCTTGTGCGACGGGCTCCGCGCTCGGTGGCTTTGGTCCAAGGAATTCGAGACGGTTGACGATCACCTCCGTCATCCAGCGCCGCGCCCCTTCGCTCTCCCACTCATGTGTCTTGAGCCTTCCGTCAATTGCAACGAGTGACCCAGCCTGTAGATGGGTCGCGGCGATCTCCGCAAGCTTCTCCCAGAAGACGAGACGGTGGAACTCCGTCCGCTCCTCGCCTCCGCGATAGTCGTGGCTGGCGAGGCTCCCCACCGCAACCTTGCTCCCAGACGGGAGTGACTTAATCTCGACCGGCTTGGTCATCCGACCCGCCAGCATCACCTTGTTCATCTCCGCTCCTCTCCCGAGGCGGGCCCCAGGGGGCTCCCCCCTGCGCTACAACCCGCTTCATGCACGAAGCATCCCCCTCAACGCATACGGTGGGCGTATCGTGTGCGACACTCCAACGCGATGCGGTACTACTTGACGACGGCCATTGCGTACGCCAACAACAAGCCTGGCCTGCACACGCTCTATGAGGTGATCGGGGCGGATGTGATCGCGCGTTGGCGCCGCATGGGGGGCGATGAAGTACGCTTCCTCACAGGCACTGACGAGTACTCCGTGAACATCGCCGCCCGCGCAGAGGAGGAGGGGCTCACCCCGAAGGCGTTTGTCGACAAGAACGTCACCCTCTTCCAAGAGAGCGAAGCGCTCCTCCTCATCACCCCTGATCGGTTCATTCGCACCACTGATGCCGACCACACGCTCGCCGCCCAGGAGATGGTGCGTCGCTCATTCGCCGCTGGCGACATCTATCTCGGGACATATGAGGGCTGGTACTGCCCCAACGAAGGATTCCGAGCTGAAGGCGATGTCGTGAAAGAGGGGGGCGAGAGCGTCTGCCCGAATCATCCCGGCGTGCCGCTGCAGTGGCTCAAGGAGCGGAACTGGTTCTTCCGACTGAGCGCCTACCAGGAGAGACTTGAGGCCTGGCTGACGCAAGATCCGTCGCCTGTGCAGCCTGAGTACCGCCGCAACGAGATGCTCGGATTTATTCGGCAGGGCCTCGAAGACTTCTCCATCAGTCGTGAGGGTGCAACCTGGGG
>JAUMDJ010000003.1:0-1672 GCA_032121895.1 Chloroflexota bacterium
TGGGTTGTAAGTGACTTCCGATAGAGCGCGGCGAACTGCTCCCCCTCCTGCTCAAGGATCGTGTCGAGAAGCAGTTCATCGAGCAGCTCAAGATCCGTCACGGCTCGCCCCTCTCCTACTTGCGACGTGGGAGTCGGTAGGTGGCGGTTGCCACCTTTTCGGCAAGCCCTTCATCACAGAGTCGCTTGATCGTAGCGGTGACGGCGGTGGCGGGATGTTCGCCACGCGCCCCGCGAATAATCACCCCGCCGCGCCCAGCGTCACGTAGCTCATCGAGGAGGCGACCGCGCAGCCAACGCGCTGTTGAACCGAAACGGACGGGGGCTGATCTCCCCTTCTTCTCGTTCGCCGCGACACGACCCGCCGAGGCACACACGCTCTTGAGTGGACATGAGGAGCAGTCGGGTGCGCTCGCGCGGCAGACGCTACTCGCCAGGTCCATCGCCGCCTGCGCCCAACGGCCAGACTCCCCGTCGCCCAACTCCGCGCCGAACGCATTGGCAGCCGCCTGCAACGGCTTCGCTGTTAGACGCGGACCGCCCACAAGACGTTGCACGACGCGCGCAATGTTCACGTCAACTGGAATCTCGCGCCCGCCACTTGCAATCGCGGCGACCGCTCGCGCTGTGTACGAACCAATCCCGGGGAGGCGTTCCAACTCATCGTGCGTTTTCGGGAGCCCTCCAGCTGCGTGCGCCGCTTCCGCTGCGCGATGTAGCAGCAGCGCGCGACGGTTGTAGCCGAGTCCTCGCCACGCTTCAAGGACGTCCGCAGTCTCCGCGCGCGCGAGCGCACGAAGTGTTGGGAACCGCTTGAGAAAACGCGTCGCAAGCTCATCAACGCGGGTGATCTGCGTCTGCTGCGCCATCACCTCAACAATGAGCACTTCATACGGTTTGCTCCGTTCACGGATCTTGAGGGGACGAGCGTTTGCCTTGTACCAGGCGAGCAGGAGCTTGTTGATGCGCTTGATCTCGCTGACGGTGAGCGCCATGGCTGGCGTCCCCCCTAGCGTCCGCGGGGCATCGTTGGTGGGATTCGATTCTTTCGTGCAACCTCACGCAACGTCCGTGCAAGCTCCGCCTGCTCCACCGCATCAGCGAGCGCATTATGGTCAGCCACGAGATCGGTTGGATACACCTGACGCACGAAACGCTTCACCGTCTTCTTCCAGGTGAGATTGTCGCCCCCATGGAGCGTGTAGTAGATGCTCTTCAAGTCCACGGCTGACATACCGAACGGATTGCGCACGCCAGCCTCGGTGAATGCCATGGTCAGCCACATCCAGTCGAACGGCGTGTTGAATCCAACAAAGAGTGGGCTCGACTCTGGGGCCACCGCCTCTCCCGTTGCGCGCACCCAATCGGCAAACTTCCGCACCCCTTCAATCCGATCAACGCCATGGGTCTCCAAGTGCGAACGGGTGAGCCGATGCACACGCTCCTCTTTGGGCCCCCACGCCTTGCTCGGATCTGGTCGCAGCTCAATGTAGAAGGTGCGCGAGGGGTCATCCACGAGGCATGCGCCGATGCTGATCAGGCTCCCTTCAAGGGGCGTCTGTCCGGAGCACTCCACATCCACGCTGAACCAGCACTCTTGTGGGAGGCCGTCTTCGAATGGCGGTGGTGGTGGCGCGTTCTGCTGCATCGCTGCAGCCTAGAACATGCGGGCG
>JAUMDJ010000004.1:0-18710 GCA_032121895.1 Chloroflexota bacterium
TCTCAATGGCCGCACCGCGGAATCGATAGATCGACTGATCATCATCCCCAACGGCGGTCAGGTTGCGACTCCCCTGCGCAATCAAATCGACGAGTGCCCCTTGGAGCCGATTCGTATCTTGATACTCGTCAACGAGGAGCCAACGGTGGCGCTCGCGGACACGCGCAGCGACAAGGGGATCGTCACGAAGAAGTTCATACGCTAAGAGCACCTGATCGCCAAAGTCGAGCAGACCGTTCCTTGCGAGGATGGCGCGGTACCCACGATATGCGGCGGCAAGCTCGCCATGCTCCTCGCCGAGCCGCTGGAGTGCGTCCGCATGCGCGCTGACTTGTCGACGAACCTTCTCGTCATCAACGGTCTCACTCCTTAGCGTTTCTGCGCGCGCGCATAGATCTGCGGCGAACGTGTCAATCTGATCAGCACCAACCCCCTCTTCCTTTGCTCGCGAGATGTAACCAGCAACGTCACCAAGGAATCGTGTCGGATCCCCGAGTGGGGCAAATCGTGAGAGCCCTAGTTCAAAGAGGTGCTCACGGAGCAGGAGCACCACTTCCGCGCGACCGAGCACGCGAAGCTCACCGGAGATCCCGAGGCGGTGCGCATTCTCACGAAGCAGTTCATCACCCCAGGCATGAAAGGTCTTGATTGGCGTTGTGGCATATCCGTATGGTACGAGTCGGTCCACGCGCCCCTGCATCTCTTCTGCAGCACGATCGGTGAACGTAAGTGCCAGGATCTCTTCTGGCGCGGCGCGCTGTTGGGCAATCAACCATGCAACTCGTCGAGTGATGACCTGCGTCTTCCCAGTCCCAGCCCCAGCAACGACAAGGAGTGGCCCTTCGCCATGCGTGACCGCTTCGTACTGTTCGTCATTGAGATCGGCAAGAAGGTGTTTGACCCCCTCTTCAAATGCCCGCGGTGCGCGCACCGAGACTCCAGTCCATACGGGGATCTGATCACTCTGCGTTGAGGCACTGCCGGCGGACGCTGCGCCGCGTGGCGCGCGTGGCGTCACTTGGTGCGGCGGGTGTCGCTCGGCGGAAGGAGTGCAGCATCGATGGCTGCGCGCTCCTCGTCACCGAGTACGGTCTCGCTCTCGCCGCGAACTAGACGCTTCACATAGATCCTCGTCCCTACCCGGGCGTGGAGCGTAGTGATCACCACGCCGCTCCCTACATCATCGAGCAGCGCCAGTGAGCTGCTCTGCCCCGCGCCCGCATCGTCATACGCCTGAAACTGCACGTGCCCTACCCGGCTCACGGCGCGCTGGGCCGCCGCCTCTAGCTGAGCAATCCGCGCCGCTCCGTCGCGCAACTGGAGGCCATGCTCCGCCGTTTCTGCGAGGAGCTGTACGAGCTGCCCCGCGCTGCTCCCCTCCCCTTCGCGCATGAGCGCCGTAAGTTTGCGGCGGGCGGTTCGGGCAGTGAGAAGGGCAAAGAGGGCGATCAGGAGGGCCAGGCCGCCAAGGAGTGCGGCAACGACGGTAAGGGTGCTGATCGCATCGGTCTGCATGCCCCGATCGTATCAGCCCCCTCGTGCCATCTAGTGGTCACGCGCTCTCCGCTATCCTGCACCTGATGCAGCGACCGCTGCGCGACGAGAGCGGAGACAGAGGAGGAACCGTGGCGAAGGGTGTGAAGCGCTTCAGGCCAGATCAGCGCCCAAAGAAGGAGCGGCTGAGCGCACCGAAGCGCGGCCTCACCGCCGCCGAAGAGGCCGCAGCTGCGGCATACGAGGCGAAGCTTGAGACCCCGCGCGTGATCAACGTGGCGACTAATCCACTCGATGCGCTGACCCGTAGCGCGTCTGCGCAACGTCTCGCCACAGAGATTGCAACGGAGCTTCCAGTGGTCCGCCGAGACCTTAGGCGAATCGTCGTGACGTATGGGGCACTCCTTGGACTTCTCGCCGTAATTTGGCTGCTTGCCACTACGACCGGCTTTATCAGCGCCTAACGGCGCGCCTGCAATGGCGACCATTGTCATCGCTGAAATGATCGCAACCGTTGGCGTTGACGCGCTCAAGGCGGCGGGACACACGGTTCACGAGCTCTCTGGTCAGCCACGTGACGCCCTTGCTGCCGCACTCCGCGAGGCGGATGCGTTGATCGTGCGGTCGCAGGTCAAGGTGGATGCCGCGCTGATTGCAGCGGGACCGAAGCTGCGCATCATCGGACGCGCCGGTGTCGGCATTGACAACATTGATGCGGCTGCGGCCGAACGTGCAGGGATCCTCGTCGTCAACGCACCGGATGGGAACACCATTGCAGCGGCGGAGCATACCTTCGCGCTACTCTTGGCACTCGCACGACACGTGGCGAAGGGTGATCGGTCAGTGCGTGACGGGTCATGGGCGCGCGGCGAGCTCAAGGGGTTTGAGCTGCGTGGACGACAACTTGGCATCGTCGGTCTCGGGAGGATCGGCCGAGCCGTTGCCGCGCGCGCTGCAGCATTTGGCATGGTTCTCCTCGGAACCGATCCAGCGGTGAGCTCTCAGGACGCGGCGAGTGCTGGCGTGCGGCTTCTTTCGCTTGATCAGCTCCTCCAGCAGTCGGATGTCGTCACCCTCCACACTCCCGCGGTTGGCGCGACTCCACTCATCGGTGTGGCAGAGCTCGCGAAGATGCAACCACATGCGGTGCTGATTAATGTGGCGCGAGGGAGCCTCGTTGACGAGCGCGCGCTCACCGCAGCACTAAGTTCTGGAGGTATCGCAGGCGCTGCGATTGACGTTTTTGCAACGGAGCCCCCGAAGGACTCGCCGCTACTCACCGCACCGAACACCGTTCTTACCCCGCATCTTGGTGCGCAGACGAGCGATGCGCAGGTTGCCGTCGCGCGCGAGGTTGCAGAGCACATCTGCGACTTTTTCCGCGCCGGCTAGGAGTTACTCCCCGCCGCCACCCGACGGTTTCGCAGGGGAGGCCCCCGGTGCTGGACTGGCCGGCGCAGGGGTTGCGCTCGGCGTGCCTCCTGATGGGCCGGCGGATGTCGCAGCACCACCACTCTCTCCACCACGTCGTTCAAGCTTCGCCCAGCCGCTCCCCTTGAAGTGCACGCTCGTCGCCGAGAAGCGACGCTCAAGTGGGCCGCCGCAGTCCTCGTGTATTCGCTTCGTCTCATCATCAATGCCGTGCAGCAACTCGACGGTGGCGTCGCAGCGTGTGCAGTGATAGTCGTAGAAGGGCATCAGGCGCCCTGCTCAAGGCGTGCGATCTCGTCGCGCAACTCTGCGACGCGCCGTTCGGCACCTGCGACCACTGCCGCGGGAGCTTTCCTTGTGAATGACGGATCAGCAAGCCGCGCCTCTGCGGCGGCGAGCTGGGTTCGAGCGGCGGCAAGTTCCCGTTCGCGACGCGCGCGATCTGCATCACGGGTTGATGCGTCTCCCTCTGGCGGCGTGAGTCGAGCGGTGAGGGCTCCCGCAACGATCAGCATCCCCTCCTCCCCCGCTGGCAGGTTTGAGGCGATCGTCAGCGGACGAACACGCGCGAGTCGCTCGATTGCTGCGCGCAAGCGTTCACCCGATGCGGCGAGGTCCGCCGGTGCCGCAACGGCAAGAGGCATCCACGCTCCGGCTGGGAGCTTCGTGCTGGTGCGCGCCGCTCGCACTTCGCGCACAAGTTCAAGCCACTGATCAATCGTGCTCGCCTCATCGCCCCCCTTGGCGTCTCGCACAGGCCATGCGGCGGTGGCGAGGAGTGGTCCGTCTCCCGCGCGGCGTGGGAGCGCCGCCCAGATCCCTTCCGTGATGAATGGTGCCACTGGGTGCAAGAGGCGAAGGAGCGCATCGAGTCCATCAACGAGCGTCCACCAGACGGCGGCGCGCTCCGCCGCAGGGCGCGACTCATCCGCAAGGGTGACCTTGGCGAGCTCAATCGCTTGATCACAGTATTCGGCCCAGATCGCATCGTAGATGCGCTGTGCCGCTTCAGAGAATCCGTATCCGGCGAGATTGCGATCAACATCTTCAACCGCCGTGCTGATGCGCGCCGACATCCATGCGCCAAACTCACCCGCCGCCTCCTGCGCGCTCCGCGCATCCGGACGATCACCAGTGACCTCCGCGGGGCGTGCGCCGAGCACATAGCGCGCCGCGTTCCAGAGCTTGTTCATGAAGTTGCGCGCGTTCTCCAACTTCTCTGGCGAGAGGCGCTGATCGGCGCCGGCCGATGTTCCAGAGACGAGCGCAAAGCGGAGTGCGTCGGCACCAATCTCATCAATCAACGAGAGAGGGTCAACCACATTCCCCTTCGTCTTTGACATCTTCTGACCCTCGGGGTCACGCACCATCCCGTGCAGGTAGATCGTCTCAAATGGCGGCTCGCCCATCAGTTCAATACCGAGCATCATCATGCGCGCCACCCAGAAGAAGAGGATGTCGTGTCCCGTCTCCATCACTTGCGACGGGTAGTAGCGCTTCAGATCGCTCGTCTGATCTGGCCAGCCGAGTGTGCTGAACGGCCAGAGACCAGAGCTGAACCAGGTGTCAAAGATGTCGCTCTCCTGCACCAGGCTCTCAGCGAGCGCGCCGCACTCACTGCAGCCAGATGGCCCTTCTGCGTCGGCGCTTACGGTGATGTGGCCATCGGCGCAGTACCACGCAGGGATCCGATGCCCCCACCAGAGCTGGCGACTCACGTTCCAATCGCGAATCTCGGTGAGCCAGTGCTCCCACGTCTTCTCAAAGTGCGCCGGAACAATGCGTGTCTTCCCTGAGCGCGTGGCGGCGAGCGCCTTCTCCGCGAGCGGCTTCGTGCGGATGAACCACTGCGTGCGCAGACGTGGCTCAAGGATGTCACTGCTGCGCTGGCAGCGCGCCGGATTCGCCGTGTGTGGCTTCACGGAGACGAGGAGGCCGAGCGCATCAAGCGCCGCGACGATCGCCTTGCGCGCGGCAAACCGCTCCATCCCTGCGAACGGTTTCGGTGCGTCAGCCACAATGTGCGCCGCCTCATCCAGGATCGTCGGCGCTGGGAGGTTGTGCCTCAGGCCAACCTCGCGGTCGTTCGGATCGTGGGCGGGCGTCACCTTCACCGCACCGGTGCCGAACGCCTGGTCAACAAAGTCGTCACCAAGGATTGGGACAGGGCGGTCAACGAATGGAATGATGACGCGCTTTCCGATCAGCTTCGCGTAGCGTGGATCGCTTGGGTGCACCGCAACGGCGCTGTCCCCGAGCAGCGTCTCGGGACGTGTGGTGGCGACAACGATCCCTTCACCAGGCGCACCGCCTTCCAACGGGTAACGGATCTCCCAGATGTGCCCGCTCTCCTCTACGGCAATCGACTCAAGGTCCGAGACGCTCGTCTTGCAGCCCGGGCACCAGTTGACGAGTGCTTCGGTGCGGTACGCGAGACCGCGCTCATAGAGTGTGGCAAATGCGGTGCGCACGGCACGGCTCGAAACCTCATCCATCGTGAAGCGGGTGCGCCCCCAGTCGGCTGATGCGCCAAGCCTGCGGAACTGCCCAAGGATGACGCCGCGCGTCTCCTCCATAAAGCGATCCATCCGTTGCAGGTAGCGATCGCGCCCGAGGCTGCTGCGACTCTCCCCCTCTTCCGCAATGATCTTGTCCAACACGAACTGTGCGGCGATTGATGCGTGGTCAACGCCAGGGAGCCAGAGCGTTGGTCGCCCCTCCATCCGTGCCCTGCGCGCGAGAAGATCTTCAAGGGTGACGAAGAGTGCGTGTCCTACATGGAGGCCACCGGTGACATTTGGTGGCGGCATGATGATCGTGAACGGCGGGAGGTCCGCCTTGGCGACGCTGTCAGACCCCTCTGGGTTCCCGTAGTCACTCGCCGCCCAGCGCGCCGCGACCTGCGGCTCAATCTCGCTCGGGGTGTAGGAAGAGCCGAGCTCGCGCGGAGCGCTCACGCCGACGCGCGCGGCGCCGCTTTACGTGGGCGCTGCAGTGGGCCTGCCGCCCGCTTTGCGTCACTCGCTGCGGCGCCGATCTCTGATTCGCTCAGGAAGAGTGGAGAGACACCATCCGTGACTGACTCCTCCGTCACCACGCAGCGGCGCACGTCGCGGCGATCTGGGAGTTCGTACATGGTGTTGAGGAGCGTCTCTTCGACCACTGCACGCAGCGCACGGGCTCCGGTCTTGCGCGCCAGTGCCTTCTCCGCTGTTGCGCGCAGCGCACCTGGCGTGAACTGCAGCTCAACCTTATGGAGCTCAAAGAGTCGCTGGTACTGCTTCACGAGTGCGCTCTTCGGCTGCACCAAGATCGCCACCAGGTCATCAAGCGTCAGCCGATCGAGGGCGACCACCATCGGGAGTCGTCCGATGAATTCGGGAATGAGCCCGTAGCGAAGGAGATCGTCGGGCATCAGCTGCTCCAGAACGCGCTCGCGCTCGTCACTCCCCTTAGGAGCATCGGAGCCAAACCCGATCCCGCGACGCCCAACGCGATCAGCGACGATCTTGTCGAGCCCTTCAAACGCGCCACCGCAGATGAAGAGAATGTTGGTGGTGTCAATCTGGAGGTACTCCTGGTGCGGGTGCTTTCGGCCACCCTGTGGCGGAACGTTCGCCACAGTCCCCTCAACAATCTTCAGCAGTGCCTGCTGCACCCCTTCACCGGAAACATCGCGTGTGATTGATGGATTCTCCGCCTTGCGCGTGATCTTGTCGATCTCATCGATGTAGATGATGCCGCGCTGTGCGCGCTCAATGTCGCCGTCTGCAGCCTGGATGAGACGCAGCAAGATGTTCTCAACGTCCTCGCCAACGTACCCAGCCTCAGTGAGACTCGTGGCGTCGGCAATGCAGAAGGGCACATCAAGGAAGCGCGCGAGCGTCTGCGCAAGGAGCGTCTTCCCGGAACCAGTCGGGCCGACGAGCAGGATGTTTGACTTAGCAATCTCTACCCCATCTGGTGACGCGGGGGCGGCGATGCGCTGATAGTGGTTGTGGACGGCAACGGCGAGCGAACGCTTCGCGCGATCCTGGCTAATCACATGCTCATTGAGTGCGGCATGAATCTCACGCGGCGTTGGCGTGGTGTCGCCCCAAGGGTTGCTTCGTGCTGACGCGCTCGGTGACGGATCAACCGCAATCTCCGCGCACAGTGCAATGCACTCATCACAGATGAAGACGCCTTGCCCAGCGATCAGCTTGCGAACCTGCTCCTGCGTCTTGCGGCAGAACGAGCAGCGATAGGATCCACTGCCGGGTCCGCCCGCCTTTGCGCGGCGCCCACCGTTTCGCGTCCCTTCGCCGCCTCGAGAACCGCTGCGGCTCGTCCCGTCACCAGCCTCTGCCATGCCGCGCGCCTACTTCTTCTTTGGCGGAACGATCGCAGGGAGCTTGTAAACCTCGTCGATGATGCCGTACTCCGCCGCCTCCTCTGGCGAGAGGAAAAGGTCGCGATCCGTATCCTTCACCACCTTGTCGATCGGCTGGCCGGTGTGCGCGGCGAGGATCTCCTGGGTGGTCTTGACCAACTTCTCCATCTCCTTCACCTGAATGAAGACGTCTGGTGTGTTGCCACGGAATCCCCCTGAGCCCTGGTGGATCATGATGCGACTGTGCGGCAACGCGAAGCGTCGGCCAGGTGCTCCAGCCGCGAGCAGGACGGCGCCCATCGACATGGCGATGCCCGTGCAGATGGTGCTCACCGGTGCGCGCACGTACTGCATCGTGTCGTAAATCGCGAGGCCTGAAGTGATCACGCCCCCTGGGCTGTTGATGTAGAGGAAGATCTCCTTTTCGGGATCCTCGGCGTCGAGGAAGAGGAGCTGCGCAATCACCAGGTTCGCAATGTCATCTTCAATGCCTGCGCCCAAGAAGATGATGCGCTCCTTGAGGAGGCGTGACCAGATGTCGTAGGCGCGTTCGCCCTTACTGGACGACTCAATCACCATTGGTACGAGCATTGACCCCTCCTCTCGTTTCGACCTTCTAACGACCCGCGACCGGGGCGTGTGGTGTGGAGGGTGAGTTTACTTCGCGGAGCGCTTTGCGGGCGAACGCTTCGCTTTGGGGGCGTCAGCCGACCCTCCTGCAGGGCTCGCCGCAGGGCTGGGGGCGGCACTCGCTGCAGGACGCGGTGGTCGCTCAGGTCCCCATGCAGGCCAGACGCTCGGGTTGGCATCGAACCAGTCCTCAACGATCTTCTCCACCACGAGTGAGCGGCGGAGTGAGGCGCGAATGGCGCGACGGCCGCGCTCAGAGGCGAGGTACGCCTCGAGCTTCCGCTGCCCCTGCACCTGCGGCTGCGCTCGGCGCACCTCTTCGTCAATGAGTTCTTCAGGCACCTGAATCCCTTCGGCGCCCGCAACCGCGGAGAGGACGAGCAGGGTGCGTGCGCGGCGTTCCCCACGATCGCGCAGCTCTGCGCGAATCTCTTCAGCGCTCTTCCCCGCCGCCCCAAGGTACTGCTCAAAGGAGAGACCCTGTCGTGCAATCGATCGGGCCAACTCATCGACAAGGCCGTCAATCTCTTCTTCAATTAACGGATCAGGAATCTCGACGGTGGCGTTCTCCATGGCGTACTCCACGATCTTGTCAGCGAACTCATGGCGGCCGCGATCTGCAGCGCTCGCCTTGAGGCGGGTCAGGATCTCTGCGCGTAGCCCTTCCACGTTTTCAACGTTTGCCACCTGCTTGGCGAAGGCGTCGTCGAGTGGTGGCGGAATCCGCGCGCGCAGCTCCTGGATCACCACATCAAATCGTGCTGGCACACCGCGCAACGACTCCTCCTGGTAGTCGTCGGGGAAGGTCACCGAAACGGTAGTCGCGTCGCCGATCTTTGCATCCGCAAGCTGCGCTTCAAACCCAGGGATCAGGCGCTCTGAACCGAGCACGATCGGCATCTTCTCAGACGATGCGCCGTCAATGGGTGTGTTGTCCTTTGCGCGATAGCCAGTAAACGAGATGATCGCGTAATCACCCATTGCCGCGCCGCGATCGGTCACAGGGGTCAAGACCGCATAGCTGTCGCGAAGGTCGTCAATGACCGCATCAACCTTCTTTGAATCGGGCTCCTCAAAAGCTGGGACGAATGTGAACTTCTGATAGTCGCCAAGCTTCACTTCGGGGGGAACGGAGATCGTTGCGGAGAAGCTGTACTCGACTCCCTCTACCGCTGGTTGCGCCTCAATCTTTGGGCTCGTCAACGGAAGTGTCTCTGAATCCATGATCGCCTTGCGGTAGCCACGCTCAATCAGGATCTCTGTCGCCTCTTCAAGGATCCCCGCGAGTCCGGCGAATCGTTCCACCACTTGGCGCGGTGCCTTTCCAGGGCGGAAGCCAGGGATGCGGCTGCGAGATGCCACCTGGCGCACCGCACTGCTGATCGCAGAGGCCACCTCATCAACGGGCATCACGATCTCAAGGCGCAGGCTGCTCTTTGGCCCAGGCGTGGAGGTGACTTTCATGCGGTCAACGATAGCCGAGAAGTCGCACGTTGATGGTGGGCGAGGTGAGACTCGAACTCACACGTCGTTACCGACACCAGCTCCTAAGGCTGGCGCGTCTACCGTTTCGCCACTCGCCCCTGATCATCATGGGCTCCCCCGCCCATTTCGTCCACCTGCGCGATCGGAGTGCGAGAGCTGGCGGATCGTGAATCCGCTGGCCGTGCGTCGAGAAGCGCGTCAATGACGGCGCGGCCACCCTTCTCTGCCGCTGCCGCAGCAAGTCCGGCGGCGAAGGCACTCACCACACCCGCCCCCTCTGAGGGCGCACGCGATGCATCACCACGCCGCTTTTGCGAGCGACCACCAGTGATCCAGCGCAACCCAACCACAGCGAGTGCCGCCGCAATTCCGAGGACCTGCAACGGGTGTTCGCGCAGCTCCTTGCCGAGGCCGCCGCTCGGACGCAGTCTCCGTGCAATCGCACGCGCGCCCTCCAGCGAGCCCTCGCGCGCACGCTGCACCTGTGCAACCTCGTGCGCAACACGAGGGCGCGTTTCAAGGAGCGTCGCCACTCGTTCTGATTTCTGCTCGTCGCTCATGCGTCACCCCCACGATCCGGTCGAATGCGCTCTGCGGCCCGGTTCAGTGTCTCCGCAACTCGGCTGACCGTGCGCCGCAGCGTTCCAACTGCCGCGTCGGCGCTGCCAATCGCCTCGCCAATCTCTGCGGCAACGCCGCTGAGCGCCTCTTCACGAAGATCTTCCAACGCGCTCGCGGTGGCGCGCAGTTCCGCCTCACTCGCCAGCGGCAGGAAGCGATCGGTGAAGCGCTGGATGTTGAACGTGGCGAGTCCGGCGAGCAGGTCGGCCAACAGGGTGATCAACCCCAACGTGATCGCGCACCCAGCGGCGGGGCCAGCGGCCCAACCGAGTGGGAGTAGCGTGAGAAGGAGCGAACCGACTCCAACAGAGACGGCGATCAAGAACGCTCGCGCGCGGCGACCGGTGGTGATCCGCAAGATCGAAGAGGCGATCGCTGCGGCAAGCGAGAGGAGGATCAGCGTCATATGTGCCGCCCCCCAGAGTTGGGAGCCGAAGAGTCCTTCGCCGAGCACCAGGAAGAGTGCAATGAGTAGTCCGAGCAGCGCGGTGACAATCAGCGATACAACCGCAGCAGCACCGATCAGGGTGATCAGCACATCTCGTGCGATCGCGCCGAGCTCTGCGCGCAACAGGGCCCAGTGACCAGCAAAGAGCGCGCGGACCGCGGCGATCAGTTGATCGAGCGACTCGCTAAAGCTCTGTTCGCTCGCCTCGGGCTCAGCCATCAGGCGATCGTCAGCGTGGTGCCACTTTCGCTTGCTGCGCGAACGGAGAGGCGCGCCGCCACCGCACCTGCAACCAACTTCAGCGCGACCGCCGCTGGGCCGGCCTCACGTTGTGCAACCACTGGGATTCCGGCATCGCCACCCTGGCGAACCGCCATCTCAAGTGGCACTCGTCCGAGCATCTCAAGCTGCTCGTCCTTCGCCAACCGCTCCGCGCCACCACGTCCAAAGATCTCCGTCAGTTCGCCGCAGTGTGGGCAGGCGAATGCAGACATGTTCTCAACGATTCCAAGGATTGGTACGTTCATGCGGCGGAACATTGCAAGCGCTTTTGTCACATCAGAGAGGGCAACATCCTGTGGGGTGGTGACGAGCACCGCACCCGCGAGTGGTACCGCCTGCGCAAGCGTGAGCTGTGCATCAGAAGTTCCGGGGGGAAGATCAACCACAAGGTAGTCAAGCTCGCCCCACTCCACATCGCGAAGGAACTGTTGGATCGCACCACCAATCAGTGGCCCTCGCCAGACGATCGGCTGCCCTTCAGGGACGAAGAATTGAATGGAGATCAGTTTCACGCCGTGTCGCTCGATCGGCTCAATCTTTCCGCCCGGACTCGACTTTGGCGTCCCTGTTGCGCCCAGCATCTGTGGAAGATTTGGCCCCGTGATGTCTGCATCAAGGAGACCAACTCGCGCGCCGCTCTGCGCAAGGGAGACCGCGAGGTTGACGGACACCGTACTCTTCCCCACTCCGCCCTTCCCTGAGGCCACGGCGACAACATTGCGGATGTTCGGCAGCAACTTCTCTTGGCTCGGCGCAGCGGCACGGCGCACCTTGGCGCCCCAGCGAAGTTCGGTGAGTTGTACGCCGATCCCATCAAGGGCGCCGCGGATGTCCCGTTCGATCACGTCCTTCAGTGGGCACGCCGGTGTGGTGAGTTCAATCATTAGGCTGGCGTTCGACCCCTCAACCACCAGCTCCTTCACCATGTCCAGCGTGACGATGTCCTTGCCGAGTTCCGGCTCCTGGACGGCGCTCAACGCCTTCATCACCTGGGCCTCGCTGATCTCAGCCATCGCCCCTCCTCGCTTGAGCAGGCAGACCCCGAACGTGCTCGGGGAGTCGCCGCCCTCGTCCCTCACATCGTACCCCGCAACGCCGTTTGACCCCACCCCCCCTGGGTCATACGCTTCGCTCATCCTCAGGTTGAGGAGCGACGCGCGGAGCGCACTGTGGAGGTGAACCCGAGGGTGGCAGAAGTCGACGTCCGGCTGGTCAACGTGACCAAGAAGTTCGGGGATGCGGTCGCGGTCGACGCGATCACGCTCGACGTGAGCGACGGCGAGTTCTTCACCCTGCTCGGACCATCCGGTTGTGGCAAGACCACGACGCTGCGCATGATCGGTGGCTTTGAACAGCCAACCAGTGGGCTCATCGAACTCAAGGGTGTTGATGTGACCTTCCTCCCTGCGCATGAGCGAGACGTCAACACCGTCTTCCAGAGTTACGCTCTATTCCCACACCTCACCATCTATGAGAACGTCGCGTTCGGACTGCGTCGCTCCGGGATCAAGGGGGACGAGATCAAGCGCCGTGTTGGCGAAGCGATGGAGCTCGTGCAGCTCGTCGGCTTTGAGAAGCGAATCCCTGCGCAACTCTCGGGCGGTCAAGCACAGCGTGTCGCCCTCGCCCGCGCGCTCGTGAATGAGCCAGCCGTACTTCTCCTTGATGAGCCGCTCGGCGCACTCGACCTTAAACTGCGAAAGCAGATGGGCATTGAGTTGAAGCGCATCCAGCGTGAGGTCGGGATCACCTTTATCTATGTGACGCATGACCAAGAGGAGGCGATGACGATGTCCGACCGAATCGCTGTCATGAACAAAGGCCGCTACGAGCAGCTCGCGGGGCCAGAGACTCTCTACGAGCGACCATCAACGCGTTTCGTTGCAGGTTTCGTTGGGGCGAGCAATCTTCTTGAAGGGAAGATCGGGAGCGACGGCGATCTCTGGACGGTCACGCTCCCATCGGGGGCGGTAGTGCGCGCACCGAAGAGCCTTGGCGACATTGGTAGCGGCGGCGCGATCGGTGTGCGCCCAGAGAAGCTCACGCTGCTCGAGCCTGGCCAAGAATCAAAGGGGAACACGCTCGAAGGGACGGTGGTGGACACCAGCTACCTCGGCGTGATCACCCAGTACGTCGTTGAGGGGAAAAATGGCCTACGCCTGCTCGTGAGCGAGCAGAATAGGGACCGCACCACGCGCAACGACACGTGGCGACCGGGCGAGAGTGTCACACTCACATGGAAACCGGAAAATGGCTTCGTCGTTGGCGATGCCGCAGGCGCCTAAGGCGCAGAAGGGGGTAACGGATGGACGCGGAGAAGAAGTTCGGAACGGAACTCGATCGGAGAACACTCCTTAAGGCGGGTGCCGTCGCTGGCGCAGCCGCCTTCCTCGCCGCATGCGGCACGTCGGGAAGCTCAACGGCACCGAGTGCATCGACGGACGGCGAGAAGACGCCGAGCGAAGAGATCAACTTCGCCAATTGGACCTACTACATTGACGTGGACGATGGCGTAGATACAGCCACTGCAGATACGTCGGAGAGCCTTCGCCGTTTCAAGGCGGAGTACGGCACCACCGTCAACTACCAGGAGGTGTTCCTCGACAATGACGAATTCTTCGGCACCATCAAGGCGCCGCTTGAGGCGGGCCAAGACACGGGCTGGGACATCGTCACGCCAACCACCTGGATGGCGAAGAAGATCGTAGACCTTGGCTGGGCAGAGAAGTTTGACAAGTCAAACATGCCAAACTTTGTGGCAAACCTTGCAGACGAATTCAAGGGGCGTGCCGCCGATCCAGGGAACGACTACCTGGCCCCGTGGCAGTCGCTGATGACGGGTCTCGGCGTAAACACGAAGAAGACGACTCGCTTCACCAAGGTTTCTGGTCTCTGGGATCCGAAACTGAAGGGGAAGATCGTGCTGCTCACCGAGCTTCGCGACACCGTCGGCCTTGTCATGCTCGGTAATGGTGCGGATCCATCTGCGCCAACCCGCAGCACATTCGATGCGGCGATCAAGACGCTGCAGGATGCGATCAGCTCTGAACAGGTGCGCAAGCTCTCGGGCCAGGGCTACACGGAGCTCCTGATCAACGATGCCGCCTGGGCAGCCATCGCCTGGTCAGGCGACATCGGGATCATCCAGGCGGAGAAGGCAGAGCTTGAGTTCATCGTTCCTGACGAGGGCGGCATGTACGCAACGGACAACATGCTGATCCCGAAGGGGGCGAAGAACAAGTACACCGCCGAACTCTGGATCGACTTCTACTATCAGCCTGAGATCGCTGCGATTGTAGAAGCCTATGTGCAGTACATCTGTCCAGTGAAGGGTGCAGCGGAAGAGATCACCAAGATCGATCCGGCGCTCGCCACAAACCCGCTCATCTTCCCTGACGAGGCGACGAAGTCGCGCCTCAAGGTCTGGGGTGACGTGAGTGCGGAAGACCAGACGTATTTCGACGAACAGTTCAGCGCGGTCGTCGAAGGCGTCGGCGCCTAACTACACGCGAGACGGGACGAGCGCATGGGGCTGATTCGACGTCACCCAGCGCTCGTCCCGCTTCTCCTCCTCGGCCCGGGTCTCGCGTGGCTTGCCTCGTTCTACCTCGCGCCAAACATTCAGATGTTCGCCTCCAGCTTCTGGAGCGGAACACTTGAGAGCGGGTTCAGCTTCAGCCTTGCGAACTGGGTCAACTACCCGAACGCACTCGATACCTATCAAGAGCAGTACGTCCGCTCCATTCAGTACGGATTTGCGGCAACACTGCTCTGCTTCGCGATCGCCTTCCCGCTCGCCTACTTCATTGCATTTAGGGCGGGGCGTGCCAGAAGCATCCTCCTCTTCCTTGTCGTTGCCCCCTTCTTCACCTCGTATCTGCTGCGCACGATTGGCTGGCGCACAATCCTTGGAGACGACTCGATCATCCTCGGTCCGCTGAAGACGATTGGGCTGATCGACCCTTCCGCAAGATTCCTTGACACCCCGTTCTCCGTGATCGCAGGGATCGCGTACAACTTCGTCCCCTTCATGATCCTCCCCATCTACGTCTCTCTGGAGAAGATTGACCGCCGCCTGCTTGAGGCTGCACAGGATCTCTATGCAAGTAGTTGGGGGGCGTTTCGGCGCATCACGCTGCCCCTCGCAGTACCCGGGATCTTTGCAGGCTCCCTCTTGACCTTCATCCCTGCGATCGGTGACTTTATCAATGCGGAGCTGCTCGGCAATCCAGGAACCACAATGATTGGCAATGTCATCCAGCGACAGTTCCTCGTTGTTCGTGACTATCCAACAGCGGCGGCGCTCAGTTTCATGTTGATGCTGCTCATCCTCGCTGGAGTGGCACTGTACGGTCGCCTCCTTGGCACCGAAGAGCTCACCTCAAAGGCGATCTAATGCGCGTGCTGCAGCGACTCGGCGGACTGATCGCCTCTCGCTTCCTCGTGATCTACGCGAGCCTCGCGCTCCTCTATCTGATGCTCCCAATCATCACCATCGCCCTCTTCAGCTTCAACGACCCAGTCGGCCGATC
Source organism: Chloroflexota bacterium (assembly GCA_032121895.1). GTDB lineage: Bacteria > Chloroflexota > Limnocylindria > Limnocylindrales > Limnocylindraceae > Limnocylindrus. The sequence goes on from JAUMDJ010000004.1 coordinate 15,296, forward strand.
AAACTACTCATGGTCATCGTTCACCTTTGACAACTGGTTAACGCTCTTCCGAGACCCGACCCTCGTCAAGGCGGTTGGGACCTCGCTGCGAATCGCCCTCGTCTCAACGATCATCGCAACCACCATCGGCACGCTGATGGCGATGGCACTCGTGCGATATCGATTCCGATTCCGCAAGGCGATCGACCTCTTCGTCTTCCTTCCGCTTGCAACACCAGAGATCGTGCTCGGCGCGTCGCTCCTTACCCTTTTTGTCACCCTGCAGATCCCGCTCGGCGAACTGACGCTGATCCTTGCGCACGTGATGTTTAACGTGAGCTACGTGGTGGTGACGATGAAGGCGCGCCTCTCTGGGTTCGACATGCGCCTTGAGGAGGCGGCGGCGGATCTTGGCGCAACGCCGTGGCAGACCTTCTGGAAGGTGACCTTTCCGCTGATTCTTCCGGGGATCGCCGCGAGCGCCGTCTTAGCATTCGGCCTCTCGCTGGATGACTTTGTGATCACGCGCTTCAACGCAGGGCAGGTGCAGACCTTCCCCGTCTACATCTATCTCAAGGTCCAGAAGGGGATCCCGCCGCAGGTGAACGCCTTCGCCACCCTCTTCTTTGTGGCGACCGTCTCACTCGTGGCGATCGGTGCGCTTCTGCAGCGCCGCCGCGCTAATCTGAAGACATGAGCGGCAAGGGTGGTCCGATCCCAGGTCACGAGGTCATCGCCCCTGTCTGGGGTCGCGCCGGCAACGTGGATGTTGAGCGCGGTGAAGGCTCCTGGCTGATTGATCGATCAGGCGAGCGCTGGCTCGATTACACCTCAGGGATCGGCGTCGTCAACACCGGCCACGCGCACCCAAAGGTTGCGGCGGCCATTGCAGAGCAGGCGACAAAGCTGATCCACGGCCAGCAGAACATCGTCTATCACGAGCCAGGGCTACGACTCCACGAACGACTCAGCAAGGTACTCCCAGGTGGACCGTGGGGCGTCTTCCTCTCCAACTCAGGGAGTGAGGCGATTGAGGCGGCGGTTAAGTTGGCGCGCCGCGCAACCAAACGACGCGTGATCCTTGTATTCCGCGGCGGATATCACGGCCGCACCGCGCAGACCATGGCGATGACCACCGCTAAGAACGTCTATCGCGGCCACTTTGAACCGCTCCCAGGATCTGTCTACAGCACCGCATTCCCCTCCTGCTATCGCGCACCCGTTGCGGCGCGCGACGCAGGCAAGCCAGGTAGTGGAGGCTCATGCGCCGGATGCAGTTGCCGCTGGGAGGAGGAGTGGGATCTCACCCTCCACACGCTCGCGAGCGCAGAGGATGTCGCCGCCGTTGTTGTTGAGCCAGTACTCGGTGAGGGTGGCTACGTTGTGCCGCCCACAGGATTCCTCCCCCGCCTCCGCGAACTGACACGCGAGCTGGGCATCCTGCTGATTGCCGACGAAGTACAGACCGGATTCGGTCGCACGGGGAAGATGTTCGCCGTGCAGCACCAGAACGTTGAACCAGACATTCTGGTGATGGCGAAGGGGATCGCCTCAGGGCTGCCACTCTCCGGCATCATCGCGCGCAAAGAGCTCCTTGAGAGCTGGGCGCCTGGCACCCATGGCGGAACGTACGGTGGCAACGTGGTCGCCTGCGCGGCGGCCCTCGCCACACTCGACGTGATCGAAGACGAGAAGCTCGTTGAGAACGCGGCGACTCGTGGCGCACAGATGCTCGCCGGCATGAAGAAGATCGCCGCCGGGCGGAGTGGCATTGGCGACGTTCGTGGCCTCGGGCTGATGCTCGCCTTTGAATTCGTGAAACCGGGCGAGGGCGACGGTCGAACGCCAGACCCTGACGCCGTCAAGCGCGTCATCGCCGAGGCGAACAAGCGGAAGATGCTCCTCCTCTCCGCGGGAGCCTACGCCCAGGTCATTCGCATCATCCCGCCACTGGTAACCACGGCGGAAGAGGTAGATCTTGCGCTGAAGATCCTTGAGGAGTCGCTCGACGCAGCTGGAGTGAAGCGCAGCTAAGCGAGTGTCTGGCGCGCGGCGCTGATCAGCTCGTCAGGCGCCGCTGGGAGCGGATCGGGTAGTTCAGGGACCCACTTGGTGACTAGCGCTCGCGTTCCCTTAACACCTAGCTGCGTGAAGAGCGCGTTGAATCGTGAACGCTGAGTCTCGAGAATCTCCGCCTTACTGGCAACCTCCCAGAGTTGACGCTTGAAGGGGCCGAGCGCCTTCTTTCGCGTGCGATAGATGAACTGCTCCTCGCTATCTCCAGGCTTCGCCTCGTCCGCAGCGCTCGCCTTCAGCCAGGCGGTGATCTCAGCGCGCAGTTCGCTCGGGAAGGCGGGGTGGTCATAGAGCGTGTTCTGAAAACCAGTTGCAAGATGCACCTCAGCGGTGCCCACTTCAGGGAATCGGTGGAAGAGGCTCTCTGGGAGTGTGGAGGCACCATGCTGGACCACACCCGCAAGGCCGCGCGCTCGCGCGAGCGCACCGAGCCGTTCAAGCACTCCGAAGTCCAGCGCCACCTCCGCAACACCACCGCCAGGGAGTGGGATTCCACCGTGGCTCGTCCCCGTCTGTACCGACACCTTGCTCAGCCCCCGCGCGCCAGGCTGAAGTCGCGCAAGTTCCGCATCAAAGCCGTCCAGATATGCGGTCAGCTCTTCCTCGGTGGAGTTGTTCGTCCCCACCTCACCGATCTCTCCGCCAATGCTGATCTGTACTCCAGACGGCTCAATTGACCGAATGAGCGCCGCCGCCTCTGCGCTGCGCTCCACGTTCACACGCTGCTGTGCAGCCACCGTTGGGTGCGAGAGGTCCACGAGCGTGGACGCATCGATATCAATGTTTCGATACCCCGCATCGACAGCGAGGCGGCACGCGCGTGCGATCTCTGCGGTAACGGCATCAGGATCTGCAGCGTACTTCTTTGCAACAAACTGATAATGATCACCTTGGGTAAAGAGTGGACCGTGCCACCCGGCGGCGATTGCGGCGGCGTAGATGCTCGTGGCGTAGTCAACGGGTCGCTGAAAGGTGTAGGTCTGCTCGGAGCGCGCAAGCTCAAAGATCAGCGCCGCCCCGTCCATGCCCGACGCGCACTCAAGCGCGGTGCGCGCCATATCAAACACCTGCGCCCGAAGGTTGATTGCGGGGACGCTGAGGCCTTCATACGCACCTTCCGCACGCGCCGCATAGAGCGGCGCCGCGCTGGCGCTGTAGATGCCACTGGCGGCGGCGGCGCTGCGGGCAAGCCACTGCGCACTCCTCACCGTCGCTTCATCTGCGGAGAACGCAGCACTCCATGCGATGATCGCCGCCCCGTCCCTGCGCATCGATGTGGCGTCGGTAATCGTCAGCGTGCCGTCGAGTGCAAGGCTGAGCGAGGGTCGCAGCGCCGCGAGAAGTTCGTGTGGTGAAGAGG
>JAUMDJ010000005.1:0-2836 GCA_032121895.1 Chloroflexota bacterium
CACCGCCACGTCACGCTGGTGGATACGCCACGCTGCGCGATCAAGCGCTGGTTGGACTCAGGAAGTGGCGTGCCGATGTTGCGACAGGAGCCTTTCCAACGAGCGCGCAGAGCATCCCCGCGAGTGATGAGCTTCGCGCCGCACTCGCGCTGATGGAGTGATGCAGCGCATCCAGAGCCGCGCCGAGCTTGCCGCTGCACTAAGTGCGGCACCACGACCGATCGGTTTCGTCCCCACGATGGGGGCACTCCACGCCGGTCACGCCGCGCTGATGCGCGCAGCGCGCGCGGAGTGCGCAACGGTCGCCGTTTCTATTTACGTGAATCCGACGCAATTCTCCGCCCCAGCAGATCTCGCCGCCTACCCGCGCACCATTGACGCGGATGTCGCCCTCGCAGAGAGACATGGCACCGACGTGCTCTTCCATCCGAGTGATGCAGAGATCTATCCGCCTGATGAGGTGGTGCCACCCGTTGACCCAGGCCCCCTCGCGCTGCGTCTCGAAGGGGCGGCGCGACCGGGGCACTTTGCTGGCGTCGCTACGGTGGTCTCGCGACTCTTTGATCTCGTGAAGCCTGACCGAGCCTATTTCGGTGAAAAGGATGCGCAGCAGCTGCGCGTCGTGGAGTGGATGAGTGCGCGGCGCACCTCTGCGCCACCGGTCAGCATCCGTCGTGTGCCAACGGTGCGCGACGCCGATGGCCTCGCGCTGAGTTCGCGCAATGCGCGCCTCTCCCCCGCCGGGCGAACGGTGGCGGTCGCACTTCCGCGTGCGCTTGACGCAGCGCGTGATGCGTTCACAGCTGGCGCAACGAGCGTCGCGCAGGTGCGTCGCGCGGCGCTGGACGTACTCACCCAGCAGCCAGCACTGACGTTGGAGTATTTGGATCTAGCCGACCCTCAGACGCTTCAGGCACTTCCAGACGACGCGCACTTTCGAGAGGGGCTCCTCACGGTCGCCGTGACCGTTGAAGGGGTGCGTCTCATTGATGAGTCTCTTCTTGCCGAACGGCGGAGTTAGCGCGAAGGGACGGGGCGGGACACACCGAGAATGCGATCAATGTCGAGTGCGGAGGCGACGAGGCTCTTGATCTCATCGATCTTGCGCACATCCTCAGGATGCGTTTTGACGAGAAGGTTATGCACCTTTGAAGCAACCGTGTAGGTGTCACCCTCCATCAGCACCGTGAAGAGGTCGGCCTTCCGCAGCAAGTCAATGATGCGCGAGCTCGGCCGGTAGCCGCCACTGAGCACAAAGCCGAGTGGTCGATTGGGATGCGCCTCGCCGCTCAACCAGAGCTGCGCAAGCGCTTCAAGAACGTCTTCGCGGTCGCCCGGCACCACGACGAGCGCGTCCGCACCAATGCGCTCCATCACATGTTGCGGCTGCATCGCGGCCACAGAGACACGCCCGATGATTGCATCCATGTCACGCCCTGGCCAAATCGTCTCCCCCTGCAGGCCGTCCTCAATGATCGCCAACGTTGGGTTGGAGAGGATCTGCCGGTAGGGAAGCACCCCGAGGAGTGGAATCTTGTGGCGCGCCAACCCCTTCTCCAAGAGGCGAGGGAGTTGTGGCTCCATCTCCAAGTTGACCTTGTTCACGATCGCCCCTGCGACCTCCACCCCTCGCGCAGCGAAGAGTGCCGCATTCAAGACGATCTCGTCGATCGGTCGACCGATCCCGCCTTCGCTGACGATGATGACGGGGGCACCGAGTAGCGCCGCAACATCTGCATTGGAGAGTCCAATCACTGCGCCAACACCCGCGTGGCCAGTCCCTTCCAACAGAATGAGATCGCGCCCCTTTGCCATCTCAACCTGCGCCGCAAGGATGCGTGCACTGAAGTCTTCCACCACATCGCCCTCAATTACGCGGCGCGTAAAGCCGCGAGGAATCTGCACGGGTGAGAGGAGGTGTGTTGGGTCGGGAAGGTTGAAGACCTCACGCATCAGTGCCGCATCTTCATCGGCGGGTGCACCGTTGAGCATGATCCAGCGCTGCCCGACCGGCTTCATGAAGGCCGTCTTCAGGCCGCGCTCCGCAAACGCGGCGAAGAGTCCGAGCGAGGCGGTGGTCTTTCCGCGATTCTGTCCGGTTGCGGCAAGAAAGATCTGCCGAGCGCCGTCGGCCATGCGCGCTACTCCTCGCCGCGTGGCGCCGTGCGCCGTTCGATCAGTTTCACCGCGTCGCCGAGGCGCGAGACAACTTCCGGGTCCACATCTTCCCGTGTGATGTGTGTGCCGAGTTTATCCAGCACATCTGCCGCGACGGAGAGGAAGACGGTGGCATCGGCAATGAAGAATTCGGACTCATTGCTGTAGCGCACAAATGTCAGTCGACCCTGAAGCGCGCGCCGATCGTCACCGTGTGCCACTTGGGTGGTGAAGTTGTGCCCCTGGATGCCATCTGGATTCGAGAGGAAGCTGAGCGCGTTATCAATCGCGAGGCCGAATCGTGCCCGCCAGCTGGTGAGCCGCTCTAGCACCTCTGGCTGGAGGCGCAGGTCATGCACCTCATTGAACGCCTCGGGTGCTGCGGTGAGCGCATTGACGAGCGTTGCCCCCTGTCGCTGGCCGAGCATCGCCTGCAGCGAGCGCTCCAGTGTCACCACCTCTGCGTCAAAGTGACTGGAGGTGATCAGGTCAACAAGGAGGTCCTCCACATTGTCCAACGTGGTCGGGTCGCCGAGCGCAGCAGCGAGCGCAAGGATCTCCTCGCGAAAGAGGAAGCGCTCTTCGTGATCAAGGGCGGTCATCGCTGCATCCTAGCGCGTCGCGCAGCGCAACCCTGTACCGGGAGCGCCGAGTGGCGACTGCCGCTTATGGGTAGATG
>JAUMDJ010000006.1:0-1795 GCA_032121895.1 Chloroflexota bacterium
GAGAGAGCGACGATCTCGGCTCCGCTCATCCCGGTGCGAACGTTCACTGCCGCCATGGGACCCCCTTCGCTGCCTCGGTCAAGCGACCGCGTACGCAGAGAATACCCGCCGTTGTCGCACAGCGTGCGACACTTCCGCGCCCTGCGGCACAACTGCCACCCCTACGGCAGAATGCCGTCATGCCAATGAATATTGAGCACCTGGCCGCGCAGAAGGCGCCCGAAACCCTGAAGAACTTCATCGCTGGCCGCTGGGTCGCGTCATCCTCAAGCGAGACGCTGGTCGTCCCAAACCCGGCCACTGAGCAGATCCTGGCGCACGTCCCCCTCTCCAACACCGCCGACGTTGCCGCCGCCGTCGCAGGGGCTCGCGCCGCCGCCTTCGAGTGGGGCGAGATGCCACCGCCAGAGCGCGCCACCTACCTCTTCAAACTGCGTGAGGCGCTCTTGGACAACCGTGAGGCGCTGACCAAGCTGGTTACTACTGAAAACGGGAAGGTCTTCTCCGACGCGGCTGGTGAGGTGCGCCGCGGCATTGAGGTAGTCGACTTCGCCTGCGGCGCGCCAACGCTGCTGATGGGCCAGAACCTCGACCAGGTCTCGCGCGGCATTGATTCGGAGATGGTGCGCTTCCCCGTCGGTGTCGTCGCTGGCATCACCCCGTTCAACTTCCCCTTCATGGTGCCGATGTGGATGCTCCCACTCGCAATCGCCTGTGGGAACAGCTTCATCCTGAAGCCGTCAGAGCGCACGCCGCTCTCGTCACAGCGCATCGTAGAGATCTGCGAAGAGGCGGGGATCCCAACGGGCGTCGTCAGCCTGGTGCACGGCGCCGTAGAGACGGTGACCGGTCTGATCAGCCACCCGGGTGTGGACGCGGTGAGCTTCGTTGGCTCCGAGCGCGTCGCGCGAATCGTCTACGAGACCGCATCAAAGAACGGGAAGCGTGTCCAAGCGCTCGGCGGCGCTAAGAATCACATCATCGCTATGCCAGACGCAGTGCTGGACCAGAGCGTGCCGAACATTGCAGAATCCGCCTTTGGCAACGCGGGGCAGCGCTGCCTCGCAGGATCTGTTCTCACCGTGGTGGGCGAGGCGCGCGAGCGACTCCTCCCAAAGTTGGTTGAACATGCGGAGACGATCAAGATGGGCTTCGGACTTGACGAAGGTGTCTCACTCGGCCCAGTGATTCGAGGCGACGCGCGCGAGCGCATCCATCGCCTCGTTGATGAAGGGGTCGCCGCCGGCGCCAAAATGATTCGCGACGGCCGCGGAACTGGTCCCGCAAAAGGATTCTTTGTTGGTCCGACGATGCTCAGCATTGAAGAGAACTCGCCGCTCGCGCGCGAGGAGGTCTTCGGGCCGGTCCTCTCCGTCCTCTACGCAAAGGATCTGGACGAAGCGCTGCGCCTGATGGCGGAGACTAACGAGTACGGCAACGCTGGCTCCATCTACACCGCCTCAGGGAAGGCGGCGCGCGAGTTCAAGCGTCGCGCCACCTCAGGGATGCTCGGCGTGAATGTGGGCGTTGCGGCACCAATGGCCTTCTTCCCCTTCAGCGGCCGCAGGAAGAGCTTCTTCGGCGACCTGCACGCCACTGGACGCGACGGGGTGGAGTTCTACACGACGAAGAAAGTGATCACCACCCGCTGGTTCTAGCGCTCGTTCGCAACTAGAGAAGCGCGACGAGCTCCTGCACCGCATCGGCCGACTTCTTGAATGCGGCGCTCTCCTCAGGGGTCAGCGTGATCTCAATGATCTTCTCAATGCCGCTCGCACCGATCACCACTGGAACA
>JAUMDJ010000007.1:0-2192 GCA_032121895.1 Chloroflexota bacterium
GGGAGTTCAGGCATGCCCGGTCCACCTCTCCATCTCATCCCAGCGGGGGCCAACCTTCGCCTCCACGGTGAGCGGGACGTCGAGGGCGAGCGCCCCCTCCATGGTCTCAATGAGCAGCGGAACGAGATGATCAACTTCACCGTGCGGTGCCTCAAGGAGGAGTTCGTCATGCACTTGCAGGATGAGTCGTGCCGTAAGCCCGGCTTCGCGGAGGCGAGGGCTGAGTCGAATCATTGCCACCTTGATGATGTCGGCTGCGGTTCCCTGGATCGGATGGTTGATCGCCGCTCGCTCTCCTGCCGCGCGAAGCGCGGGATTCGCTGCACGGAGTTCTGGAATCGGCCGGCGGCGACCGAGCTGCGTGGTCACCGCCCCGTGAGCGCGCGCCTCCTCTTTGATCGTGTCGATATACCGCTTGATGCCAGGGTATCGCTCAAAGTATCCAGCGATAAATGACTTTGCCGCATCACGAGAGATCCCAGCGCGTGTCGCCAGACCAAAGTCACCCATCCCGTACGCAATTCCGAAGTTGACCATTTTTGCCATTGCTCGCTCGTCGTCGTTGACCTGACCGAGTGGCTTCTCAAGGACGCGTGACGCCGTAGCACGATGGATATCCTCACCCGCCGCAAACGCTTCAATCAGATGAGGGTCTCGTGTCACGTGTGCAAGGATGCGCAGCTCAATCTGGCTGTAATCGGCGGCAACCAGCAGATGTCCAGGCTCAGCCACAAACGCGTGCCGAATCTTTCTCCCTAACTCGGATCGAATCGGGATGTTCTGGAGGTTTGGATCCACACTACTCAGGCGACCAGTGGCGGCAACCGACTGCTGGAAGGTGGTGTGAATCCTGCCGTCCGCCTCCACAAGTTTCGGTAGCGCCTCAACGTAGGTGCTCTGGAGCTTGGAGACGGTGCGCCACTCCAAGGCGATGCCCACGATCGGGTGCTCCCCTTGGATCTCTTCGAGCACGCTCGCATCGGTTGACCACGCCCCCGTCTTTGTCTTCTTTCCGCGTGAGAGTCCGAGCTCGCCAAAGAGCAGTTCGCCAAGTTGTTTCGGTGAACCGAGCGCGACAGCACGACCAACCGACGATGCCGCAGCCGCCTCAAGCCGTGTGATCTCACGCCCGAACGCATCACCAAGTTGCGCAAGTGCCTGCTGATCAACGGCGATCCCTGCCCCCTCCATGCGCGCCAACACTTCCGTCAGTGGCAGTTCAATCTCTCGGTAGAGTCGTTCACTCCCAATCGAACGCAGCTCACGATCAAGTCCTGCGCGCGAGGCGAGCGCAACCACCGCGCAGAGCGATGCTGTCTGCAGCGGCGTACGCCGTTCGGGAATGTCGGCCCCGAGGCGGGCGGCGGCAACCTCAACAAGCCCAGGATTGCGCAGCGTCACATTCCCAATCCAGCTCCCTAGTGCCACGTCATCGACGAGGCGGAGGGGGCGGTCAGCACCGATCGCAAGCAGCGCGCCGAAGATCTCTTTGACACCGAGTCCAACGAGATCGCGACCAGCGCCAGCCACGAGCGTGAGCAGTCGATGGATCACGGCAGGGTCGTCGGCTGTGATCAGCCCCCCCTCTTCATCGGCGATCGCAAGGGCCATCGGTCCTGATGGACCTCGGCGGTTAACCCCCTCTCCACCAAGTGCGAGGACACCGTGCGTCCGTAGCGCTCCAAAGAGACGGGCTGCATCTTCTGGTGACTGGACGTGGAGGACACCCGCTGCGGCTAGATCACCGCGCTTGATTGCTTCAATCTGTGCGCTCTGGTCGGCGGATGTTTCGAGAAGCGGGGCCGCATCTGTCGCCGCGTCCCCACCCTGGCCTGCGGCGCGATTCCCCTCGCTCACCGCATTGAAGTCGAAGCCGAGTTGCAGGTCGCCGCTCGTCACGCGCGGCGGTGCGCTGACGAGCGTAGAAGGGCGCTCTTTCACGCCACGGATTGCTGCACCTGCGGTCGCTGCGGCTACCGCCTCAGCCGCGGTCTCTCGATCCTCCCCCTGCAGTGGTGGAAGGCGTCCGATAAGTGCTCGGAATTCAAGCTCACGCAAGAGTGCAAGCGCAAGGTCTCGATCGTACTCACCGATGGTGCCCCCTTCGCCAGGTAGCTGCAGCGGTGCATCACGGTCAATGGTCATCAACCCTTGTCCGGCGAAGGCGGCGTCCTGATTCTGGCGAAGCAGCT
>JAUMDJ010000008.1:0-3777 GCA_032121895.1 Chloroflexota bacterium
GACACCAGCCAACACGCAGGGGGGCACTAATGGATCCACGACTTGAGCAGTCAGCAATCACCACGATCCGCACCCTCGCGATCGACACCGTCCAGGCGGCAAACTCTGGCCACCCGGGCGCCCCTATGGGTTGCGCGCCGATGGCGCACACGATCTGGACACGCCACCTCCGCCACGCACCTCGAACCCCTGGCTGGTTCGACCGCGATCGCTTCGTCCTCTCAAATGGCCATGCCAGTGCGCTCCTCTATTCACTGCTTCATCTCACCGGTTACGGGCTCACGATTGATGACCTGAAGTCATTCCGGCAGTGGGGTTCACTGACGCCAGGACATCCGGAGTACGGACTGACGCCGGGCGTTGAGGCCACCACGGGTCCGCTCGGCCAGGGATTTGCGAACGGTGTCGGTATGGCGATCGCCGAGCGGCGCCTCGCCGCAGAGTTCAATCGACCGGGACACACCGTAATTGATCACCGCGTCTTCGCGATCGTCTCAGACGGTGACCTCCAAGAAGGGCTCGCATCCGAAGCCGCATCGCTCGCGGGACACTTGAAGCTCGGCAAGTTGATCTATCTCTGGGATGACAACCTGATTCAACTTGACGGACCAACATCAACCGCCTGGTCGGAAGACGTAAAGAAGCGCTTTGACGCCTACGGGTGGCACACGAGCAACGTTGTAGACGGCAACGACGTTGCCTCCATTGATGCGGCGATCAGCGCAGCAATTAAGGATGATCGACCGAGCCTCATCGCTGTTCGCACCGTGATCGGCTTCGGTTCACCGAACAAGGCGGGGAGCCAAAAGTCACACGGCGCACCGCTCGGCCCAGACGAGGTGAAGCTCACGAAGTCGGCATACGGCGCAAATCCAGATGCAACCTTTGATGTTCCCGCAGACGTTGCCGAGTTCTATCGCGGCGCCATCACCAGCGGTGAAGCGCTCGTTGCGGCGCACACCAAGCGACTCCTCGCCTACGCCACCGCCTTCCCCGCAGAAGCGGCGGAGTTGCAGCGGCGCATGGCGGGCGACCTCCCGAGTGGCTGGGAGCGCGCGCTCCCTACATATGAGCTAGGCGGTGATGCGCCAACGCGCAATGTCAGCCAGTCAAGCATCAAGGCGCTCGCTGCGGTGCTCCCAGAGTTGATCGGCGGAAGCGCCGACCTCTCAGAATCCAATCTCACCGACATCCATGAGGGCGGCCGCTTCACCGCAACAGATTCGGGTCGCAACATCAGCTTCGGTGTCCGCGAACACGCGATGGCGGCGATCACCAACGGGATCGCATATCACGGCGGACTGATCCCGTTTAGCGCGACCTTCCTCACCTTCAGTGATTACATGCGCGGCTCACTCCGACTCGCCGCACTCGCCGGACTCGGCAGCATCTTCGTCTTCACGCACGACTCTATTGGCCTTGGCGAAGACGGCCCAACTCACCAGCCGGTGGAGCACTACGCCGCACTCCGCGCCATCCCAAATCTGCGCTTCTTCCGACCGGGCGACCCGAACGAGGCGGCGCATGCATGGGGCGTTGCTATTGAACGACGCAGCGCGCCGACAGTGCTCGCCTTCACGCGACAGAAGCTCCCCGTACTTCCTGGCTCCATCACCGGCGCGGCGGCTGGCGTGAGGCGCGGCGCATACGTGGCCCGTGAAGCGAGTGCGCAGGCGAAGGCGATTCTCATTGCCACAGGGTCAGAGGTGCACCTCGCCGTTGCCGCGGCGGATCTCCTTGAGGCGTCCGGCACGCCAACACGTGTTGTCTCGGCACCATGTCTTGAACTCTTTGGTGATCAAGATGCTGCGTACCGCGAGTCGATCCTCCCCGCCGCAGTTCGCGCGCGCGTCGGCATTGAGGCGGGTGTCAGCCTCGGATGGGATCGCTGGACCGGGAGCGACGGTGCGATCATCGCCATGGATCGCTTCGGTGCTTCGGCACCTGCACCGAAACTCTTTGCTGAATTTGGCTTCACGCCAGAGCGCGTTGCAGAGGTTGCGCGCGGCGTGATCGCTGGAACGCATCGTGGTGTGATCCCAACGCCGCACCTCCACGCCGGCCATCAGGTCAGCTGAGGTGTCAACTCGTAAGCTCGCGATTGCTGCAGATCACGCAGGGGCTGCGCTCAAGGCTGCACTGCTCAACAAACTTCAGACGATCGCCCCTGACTGGGAGGGGATCGACCTCGGCGGCGACGGGAGTGACCTCACAGACGATTACCCGGATGCATCACGTGCTGTTGCCGAACTGATGCAGCGCGGTGGTGCCGAGCGTGGCCTGCTGATTTGCGGCTCAGGGATCGGCGTCACGATCGCGGCAAACAAGTTCAACGGAATCCGTGCATCCATTGCGCATGATCCCGCTTCAGCGGAGCAGGGCGTGGTCCACGACGCCATGAATGTGCTTTCGCTGGGGGCAAAGGTGATTGATCTCTCAACCGCATCCACGGTACTCGCCGCATTCCTCGCCGCCACGCCGAGTGATGCAGAGCGATTCGTCCGCCGCACCAGCAAGGTGCAGCAGATTGAGAAGGAACAGGGGTGAGCGGCGAACTGCAACTCCCCTTCTCTGCACGCGTCGGCCGCGCCTCAGATCTCGCAGCAATCAGCGCAGTGTTTGAGCGTGCGCGCACCGAAGAGTGGGCGACGCGACTTGCCGATAAGGACGTCACACTCTGGAGTCGTGACGCTGAAGTTCAGGCGAAGATCTCGAATCGACTCGGCTGGCTCGACGCGCCAGCCCACTTCACCGAACAGGTCCCAGCACTTGAAGCGTTCGGTGAGAAGGTCCGCGACGCAGGATTCACCACGGCAATCGTGGCGGGGATGGGTGGATCCTCCCTCGCTCCCGAAGTGCTCGCCACCGCGTTCGCATCAATCAGCGAGTGGCTGAAGATTCGCGTCTGTGACTCCACGGATCCGGAGGCGGTTGCGGCGGCGCTCGCTGGGCTCAACCCTGCCAAGACGCTTGTGATCGTTGCAAGCAAGTCTGGAACCACTACGGAGACGCTCTCGTTTGCCGCCTATGCGGCGGGGTGGATTAAGGACGCGCTCAGCGAAGGCGAAGATCCATACGCTTCAATGATTGCGATCAGTGACCCTTCGCCAAGTATTGATGGCATTCCGGGGAACGAGCAGATGCTTGAACGATTCTTAAACCCCGCTGACATAGGCGGACGCTACTCCGCACTCAGCTTTGTCGGCCTCGTGCCCGCCAGCCTTCTCGGCATTGATCTTGACTCGTTGCTCGCTGCCGGCGCCGTGGCTGCCGCTGAGCTCCGGGAGCCAGAACCAACCGCTAATCGTGCGGTTGCACTCGGCGTGATCATTGGTGCGCTTGCGCGCGAGGGGCGCGATAAGTTGACCCTTCTCGTTGACGAACCAATCCACGGCTTCGGCGCGTGGGCAGAGCAACTCGTCGCTGAGAGCACTGGTAAGCAGGGTGTAGGCGTTGTCCCCGTTGACCTTGAACCGCTCGGCGCACTTGAGAGCTATCAGGACGATCGCCTCTTCGTGCGCATCGCACTGAACGGCGGCCGCGCACCACGCGCTGCAGATGGAACATCCACTGAGACTCGACTCAACGAACTTGCGGCCGCGGGACACCCCGTCATCAGCTACACGCTGAGCGACGCAATAGACCTTGGCGGAGAGTTCCTTCACTGGGAGGTGGCGACAGCGATCGCAGGCGTCGTTCTGGGCATCAATCCATTTGATGAACCGAATGTGACCGAGTCCAAGCAGAACACCACCGCAGTGCTTGGTGAACTCGCCG
>JAUMDJ010000009.1:0-5050 GCA_032121895.1 Chloroflexota bacterium
CGGACGATCGCAGTCTCTGGCGCCGCACCGAACGCTGCGCAGGCGCGGTAGCCTACGATACGCGTATGAGCGCCTGGTTCAGCATCACCATCACCCCCGCCGCTGGCAGCCTTGCCGCGGTCACGTCCGCACTCGCCGCAGAGAAGATTGCGATTGAGGGCGTTGTTGGCAGCCCAGAGAGCGGTGACGGAGTGGTGCACCTTGCCGTGGCAGAGAGCGCACTCGAGCGAGCGCTCGCCGCCCTTGGTGCGCTCGGGGTTTCCGTGCAGCTGGACAACGGTGCAGGAGCAGAGCCAGGTGGAGCAGACGGGCTGATCGGCGCAATCCTTCACGGCCCTCGAACGTAACGCGCGCGCATGGGCGCAGAAGCGATCTCCATTACCTCATGGAATGTGAATGGCATCCGCGCGCGCGCGGAACGACTCGCCGCGTTCATTGAACGCGCAAGGCCTGACGTCCTCCTCCTGCAAGAGACGAAGTGCAACCCAGAGCAGGTTCCCGCTGATCTTTTCGACGCGCGCGGCTATCAGTGGGCCGCGATCGGAGCAGGGGGACGCAACGGTGTGTTGATCGCCTCACGCGTTGGCCTTGACGCGCCGCTGCTCGGGCTCCCCGCCGCATCCGTCGCTGCGGCGAGCCCAGTCCAAGCGGATGATCCTGACCTCAGCGAAGAGCCGCGCCTCATTGCAGCGCGATGCGCAGGCATCCAGATTGCCAGCGTCTATGTGCCGAACGGCCGTGAAGTTGGGAGCGGATACTGGCGTGCGAAGTTGCGCTGGATGGAGGCACTCGCGCACTGGTCACGCGAAGCACTCACCACCGGACCACTGATTCTCGGTGGGGACTTCAACGTTGCCCCAAGAGACGAAGACGTGTGGGATCCCGCCGCACTTGCTGGCGCAACACACGTCTCTGAGGAAGAACGTGAGGCGCACCAGGCTCTCCTCGCCACTGGACTCGCAGATTCGGCTCTGCAGCTTACGCCAACTGGTGAGCAGCCCGCCTTCACGTGGTGGGACTACCGCGGGGGTGCGTTTCATCGCGGTCACGGCATGCGCATTGACCACCTTCTCGCCTCACCATCGGCGGGAGCGCTGCTCGAATTCAGTGTGGATCGCGACGAGCGGAAGGGGGCACTCCCCTCCGATCACGCACCAATCACGCTCACCATCAGGGCAGGGTGATGGAAGCCATCAAGACAGAGCTACTCAACGCTCGCAACCCAGATGAGGTCGCAGCTGCGGTTCCACGTGCTGCCGCGCTGCTTCGCGAAGGGAAACTTGTCGCCTTTCCCACGGAGACGGTCTACGGTCTCGGTGCTAACGCAACGGATCCGATCGCCGTTGCGCGGATCTTTGCGGCGAAGGGTCGCCCAACCTTTGACCCGCTGATCGTGCACATTGCTGATCGCTCTGAACTCTCCCGCGTCCTCTCCTCCAGTGCGCTCAGTGATCCGCGCGTGAGCGCGCTCGCGGATGCCTTCTGGCCAGGACCGCTCACGATTGTTGCCCCCGCATCCGCAGCAATTCCCGAACTAGTTCGTGCAGGCCTCCTGAGCGTTGGGGTGCGCCTCCCAGCACACGAGACTGCGCGCGCACTAATCCGCGCGGCAGGGGCTCCAATTTCGGCGCCGAGCGCCAATCTCTTCGGTCAGCTCTCCCCCACCAGCGCCGCGCACGTGGCGGAGCAGTTGAGCGGACGGATTGATGCGATCGTTGTCGCCGAGCCATCGCGCGTCGGCGTTGAGTCAACCGTCGTCTCACTTCTCCCTGGCGAGCCAGCGCGACTCCTGCGACCCGGCGGCGTGCCACGCGAACTCGTGGAACGCGCCCTCGCGCCGTTCGGTCCACTCCTTGGTCCCACAGCTCCATCACCATCTAACGCCGCACTCCCAGCGCCGGGGATGACCGCGTCGCACTACGCCCCACGTGCGCGGGTTCGCATCATTGACCCTGCCTCACCAGATCTGCGCAACCTCTCGCGCGTCGCACTCCTCGCGCCGGACGACGCAACCCTCGCTCGTCTTGATCAGCTCGCCGCCGGTATCACTGTGGTTGCACGCGCGGCGCTGAGCGAGCGGCTCGATCCTGTGCACGCGGCATCACAGCTCTTTGAACTCCTCCATCAACTTGACGAGGCGCTCCGAGTCGACGGAGATGCGCACGACACGATCCTGACCACCCCCTATCCTGAGCCAGGACTCGGCGCTGCAATCGCTGACCGACTCCGACGCGCAAGCGCAGAGCGTTGAACGGAGTGTCATGACCGCACCACGAAGCAACTGGCTCGCCAACGCCATGAGCGCCGAGGCGCTGCGCCGATTCCCTCAGTCAATCGCTGGTCAAGCCATCTTCGCCGTTGGGCTTTCGCTGATGGTGAATGGTGGCATTGGCCTCCCGTCATGGGAGATCCTCCATCAAGGCCTCAGCTACAACCTCGGCATCACCATTGGTCAGGCGGCACAACTGAGCGGACTCTTCGTCATCTTGCTCTGGATCCCCATCCGACAGGCGCCCGGCCTTGGGACTATTTCTAACATCGTCGTGATTGGCTTCGTGATGGATATCACCCTGAACACCATGCGCCTTCTCGGTGTTCCGCCACAGGAGGTTCTCAGTCAGAATCTGCCAGTCGCTCTTGCGCTCACCGTCATCGGGACCGGACTCGTTGGGCTCGGTTCGGGAATCTACATCGGCAGCGGCAACGGCCCAGGGCCTAGGGATGGCCTCATGACCGGATTCCACCGCGTCACCGGCCGACCGATCTGGCTCGTTCGAACTGTCATCGAGGTGGTTGTAGGCCTTGTAGGGATCGCACTCGGCGGGACGTTCGGCTTTGGGACGATCTGGTTTGCGCTGACGATTGGACCGCAGGTGCAGTTCTGGCTCACGCGGATCGACCCAACGGGACGCGCAAAACGGCAGTCGCTCTCGAGCAGCCGCCGCTAGCGTGGCAGGATCGCGTCGATCGCGATCGCTGCAAAGAGCACGGTGAGATACGTAATTGAGAACCGATAGAGGCGAGTTGCACCGCGGAGGAGGCCGTCACCGAGCACCTCGCTTCGTAGGCGCCAGGCGCGCAGCAGGAACACCGCTCCAAAAGTAATCGCAACCGTGAGGTAGACCGCCCCCATCCCCGCAACGAGCCAGAGCATCAGGCTCATGACGACGAGCAAGATTGTGTAGAGCCAGATCTGTCGTGCCGTCTCCGCAGGACCTGCGGTGACGGGGAGCATCGGCACCCCCGCTGCGGCATAGTCAGGACCGATGCGGAGCGCAAGTGCCCAGAAGTGGGGTGGCGTCCAGTAGAAGACGAGCGCAAAGAGAAGGATCGGCGCGAGTGAAACATCACCAGTCACCGCCGCCCACCCGATCACAGGGGGAAGTGCACCCGCGGCGCCGCCAATCACAATGTTCTGTGGTGTTGAGCGCTTCAAGATCAGCGTGTAGATGAGCACATAGAACCCAATGGCCAGGAGCGAGATGAACGCGGCCATCAGCGTGGTCGTTGCTGCAAGGAAGAGGAAGCTCGCCGCACCGAGGACGGATGCGAAGAGCAGCGCAGCACCCGTGCTGATCTCGCCAGTGACGAGCGGGCGTCCCGCCGTCCGCGTCATCTGCTTATCAATATCTGCATCCACAATGCAATTAAAGACATTGGCGCTCGCGGCACTCAGCGTTCCGCCGATCAGCGTGCAGAGAACCAGGATCAACGGGGGCACTCCTTGTGCAGCAAGGAACATGGCTGGGACGGTGGTGATTAGCAGCAACTCAACAATGCGCGGCTTGGTCAGCGCAATGTATGCACTCAGCACGCTCCGCGTTGAACTGCGGGGGGCAGCCCGTTCGGTACCACCGCCAGTCTCGGTGTTCGCACGTCGCGCTTCAAGGAGCGCGATCGTCGCTGCACCAACGACCAAGATCCAGATCAGCGTGGCGAGTGCCACGTGCAGCGTCTGTGTCCATGGGGCGAGCTTAGTGAAGATTTGTAACGCGCCGATCAGGCACTGAACCAGGAAGAGGCCGATCGCCGCGGTAAGGAGGCGCGCGGTCTGGCGCGGGCTCCCAGGCTCTCGACGAACGATCCAGAGCGCCGAAACTAAGATCAGGCCCACGATCCCCGTTGCGTAGCGATGCACAATATGCGGCGTGGAGAGCTCCGTGACTGGAGGGAAGGCGGCACCCCCCATCAGTGGCCAGTCGGGGTAGAGGAGGCCAGTATCCGTCCCGGTGACGTTCGAACCGAACATCAAGAGCGCATAGATTGACCCTGCGGCGATGATGGGTGCAATGACGGCACCCCGTGCCTCAAAGATGCCGCTCAAGCGCTCGTGGTAGCCGCTACGAGCGAGGACCCAAACCTGCAAGCCAACAAACGCCATGGCGGTGGCGAGGTGAGCGGTCACCGACTGGCCCGAGTTGAACTCAAGGACGGTCTGCCGACCGAGCCATGCCTGGAAGAGGACGAGAACGAGCAGTGCGAACGACGCGCCCTGAATTGAGCGCCTCCCCTTCAGTGAGCGGAGGGCGACCACGAGCACCAGAAGCGTGAGTAATCCAATCACCGCTGCAGCGGCGCGGTGGATCCACTCCAGCCACGCCTTGTAGTCGTCAAGCGGCGGGATGATCTGTCCGTAGCAGAGGGGCCAGTCGGGGCAGCCCATTCCGGAGTCGGTGGCGCGGACAATCACCCCAATCACGACGAGTCCGATCGTTGCACCGAGGAGCGTGGCGAGAGAGCGTCGGAAGCCCTGCATGGCTCAATGATACGCGGCATCTCAAAAGCCTGCGGTAGAGTGAAGCGGTGAGACTTCTACGCGCACTCCTCCTCGTCGCGCTCGTTTCTGGATGTGCGGGAGCGCCCAGCACGCCGTCACCCTCCTCGGCTGAACTGACGCGCAGTGGATGCGTTGGTGAATGGCCGCTCGCAGGAAAGACGGTGAGCTCCGGGCCGATCCCGCTTCTTGCAAACAGCGACCTCGCCGCGGGAGAGAATCGACTCCTTCTCGGGCTCGTAGATGCGGAAGGCTTCCCGCTCGGCGGACCTGCGT
>JAUMDJ010000010.1:0-1568 GCA_032121895.1 Chloroflexota bacterium
GAACATGCGCTCGGATCTGCCGCATGGCTCTTCCATACGGGACTCGCCGCAGTCTTCGCTGTGCTGATCCTTCTGTATGTGCGCCTTCGAACCAGCCCGCTGCATCGCGGCGTACGCCGCGGCTTGGTCATTGGGGCGATTGGCGTGATTGGCGTTGTGGTCTTCCCCACCGATCCGGGTTGGGGCGTGGTCAGCGTCCCTGGTCGACTGCACCCAATCTTTGCGCTGCTCGCGGCGGGGAGCCTTCTCTATGTCGGCTCACGACTCTCGCGCCCGCGCAGACTGCTGCTACACACCGCCCTCTTCATTGGCGCAGGGTTCCTTGGAGGGTTCGTTGGCGGTGGCGCAGGATTCGCCGAACGCTTCGCGCTGGCAATTGTGGGGCTCCTGCTCTACCTCGGCGCGTATCGCTCGCGAACAGGAGAGTTCTAGCTAGGCGTTCTTGCCGTTCACCGGACGAGGTCGGCTTGCGCCCGTCAGCTTCACCTCAACGATGGCACGCATCCCATCCTCTGCCGCGCGCGTCAGCTCGCGCAACTCTGCAGGAGTGTTCACCCCATAGACCCAGTGGCCACGGATCGTTCGAACGAGCAGCCCGCAGATGACTCGCGTCTCAGCGGCGCTGTATCCGCGCGAGCGAAACAGTGGTCCACACCAGTCAACGTAGCGATCGATGTTCGCCTCAAGAATCGTGCGAATGGCGGCCCGCCCCTGCTTCGTTGAGTTGATATAGGTGATGATGTCCCAGCGCGATGAGGTGTCAAGGTGCAACTTCCCCATACTTACGACCATTCCATGGAGTTGATCGCGCCAGTTTGCCCCTGTCCACGGCGTAGAAGTGTGCTTCATCAGGGCTGGCCACCAGGCCTTCACCCACTCTTCATAGATCTCGGCGAAGATGGCGTCGCGATCATCAAAGAATTGATACGCGGTGCCGGCGGCGATCTTCGCCTTTGTCGCAATCATCTGCATGGTGATGTTGCCAACCCCCTCACTCTTGGCGAGCGTCTCTGCAGCGGCGAGGATTTGCTTGCGCGTGCGCAACGAACGTTCTTGGCTTGGCACACGTCTTCGTCCAGGGATCCACTCGCCGAGCGGGAATGGTGTGGGCGCAAGCTGCGCGCTTCGCTCCACCACGATCTTTCCCTTTGTTACGCGGGTTGATGACTTCATGAACTGAGTGTCGCAGGTCTCACCCCGCGCGCAACTTATTGTCAAGAGATTACGAGAAATGTTCAGGTATCACGCTCAACGTGTTGATTCCTTCACACGCATCGCCCGCAAAACGTGAGAACTTTGATCGCCCCCCGAACGGGGGTCGAGAGGGATCAGTCGGCGGCGCGGCGGAGGGTGCGAATCAGTGCCTCTGCGGCGTTCGCGCCAGGTGCGCCGGTGACGCCGCCGCCCGGATGCGTGCCCGCACCGGAGAGGAAGAGTCCTTCGATTGGCGTCTCATAACGGCCGATGCCGTAGAGGGGGCGCCACTGCGCAAACTGATCAAATCCTTCGTTGACGTGCATCGCGTGACCACCCGTCGCGCCCCAATCGTTCTGCAAATCCGCAGGCGT
>JAUMDJ010000011.1:0-1844 GCA_032121895.1 Chloroflexota bacterium
TGCTCGCTCCAGCAGTCGAGCGTCTACTCACCCTGCGTGCAGCGGCACGTGCCGAAAAACGATTCAGTGATGCAGATGCCATTCGCGACGCGATCGTTGCGCTCGGTGTGGAGCTCTCCGATCAGGCAGATGGTGTGACCTGGAGCGTGCGCGCCTAACGGCGCATCGAGGCAACGTTAGCGCGTAAATTTCGCCGCAAACGCTCCGGCTCGACGCTGAAGGCCGCTCGGGAGGGCCCCAAGGATACGTGCAGAGATTGCGTTCAGCAGCCCAGGAACCACCAGTGCGCGACCCGCTTCCACCGCATCAAGTCCAGCGCGCGCAACGGACTCTGCGCTGGTCAGCATGAAGCTCGGTTGGCCAGACGTGGGCGAGAGGCCACCTCGATTCTGAAAGCCGCTCGGCGTGTAACCGGGCGCAACGCAGGTAACGCGCACGCCGTACGGTCGCGCCTCCTCATGCAGTGCAAGGGTGAAGCTGCGCACAAACGCCTTGGTTGCGGCATACGTGGTGAATCCTGGGAAGGGGAGGAAGGATGCAACGGAGGCAACGTTCAGGATGGCCCCGCTCTTCCGCGGAGCCATGGTGATCAGTGCCGCTCGCGAGAGTCGCATCAGTGCGTTGACGTTGACCGCAATCTCGTTGCTCTCACCTTCGGCATCAAGTTCAGTGATCTTGCCGAAGCGGCCGTAGCCCGCGTTATTGATCACCATTTCAATGGGCCGAGACTCATCGGCAATACGTGCCTCAATCTGCTCAACACCTGACGTTGTTGCGAGGTCTACAACGATCACCTCGGCATCCGCGCCGTTTGCGCTAACTGCAGCGGCGACGCGTGCCAGCTCGTCCGCACGTCGCGCCACCAGCACCAGGTCCCACCCGCGTTCGGCGAGCTGTAGCGCCATGCACTCACCGATCCCCGATGAGGCTCCTGTGACAAGTGCGCGCCGACGATTCACAGGTGGAGTATGGGCGATCTTCACGAAGTGAGGTGACGCGGGCGTTGGTAGGGGGACCTGGACTCGAACCAGGGACCGCCGAGATATAAGCTCGGAGCTCTAACCACCTGAGCTATCCCCCCACGAGGTGTTCGCTCAGCCTACCCCCTCCGCGGTCGCCAGTGCGACAGAGAGTGCGGCCAGAGCGAGCGCCGCGGCACAAATCTCCCACGCGCGTTGACGCGTCCAGCGCGAGCGCGTTGCGCTCCCAGCGGTTCCAGCCACCAGGAGCAGCCCGGCGGCGGAGAGGAGGAGCGGCGAGGTGCTGCTCGGTGCTGTCAGGAGAAGTGCGGCGAACGCCACCGCGTGCAGCACGACAAGTGCGCCGAGTGCGCGCGCCTCGCCGAGCCGAACAGCAGCGCTCCGCATCCCACGCTCCGCATCCAGGGCACGGTCGGCGAGGCTGTTCTGAAGCGCGAGTGCCGCGCCACCCGGCAGCGCGACAAGTGAGAGCGTCAGGATCGGCGCGGGTAGCACGCTGCTCACTGTTGACCACGCAAACGCGGGAATGATGCTGACGCCAACCGCAAAAGGGAGCCATGAGAGTGCCGTGCGCTTCATCCAAACGTTGTACGTGAATCCGACCAGCGCGCCCAGCGCGGCCAAGGCCAGGGTTAATGTGCTCACTTGTGCGGCAGCGGTCAGCCCTGTGGTCAACCCGGCGGCGGCCATCAGGAGTGCAGCGCGCGGCTGAAGTTGACCGCGAGCGAGCGGCTTCTCTGGTCGGCCTGCATCTCGATCACGATCGATGTAGTCGTTGGTTGCACCAATGAAGGTGTGCACCCCGAGCATGGTCAGGGCGACCAGTACGGCTGCGCTCGGTGCTGCTCCAGCAACCGTGGCGAG
>JAUMDJ010000012.1:0-5292 GCA_032121895.1 Chloroflexota bacterium
TCAGCGACGGCTTCGACCTCGAGAACTGCCGAAAGTACGGTGGCTGTCTCAACACATCGGCGCGCGGGCGAGTAACGAATCTCATCGATCGCCGTCTCTGCAGCGAGGAGTGTGGCGGCGAGACGCGCGATCTGCTTCACCCCTTTGCCACTGAGTGGTCGTTCAGCGTCTGGACCGATCCACTCAGATGGGTCGCCCGCGTCTGCGTGGCGGATCAGGTACAGCGTCTGCCCGATTCGCGTCGCCTTTGCAGCGCTCACGGATTCAGGTCTTCCACCTCGCCAGAGACGAGGTAGACGATGTCTTCGGCAATGTTCGTGGTTCGGTCGCCAATGCGCTCAAGGTAGTGCGCAGCGAAGAGGAGGCGCGTGCCACGCTCTACGTTGCTCTTATCGGCCTCCATGAGCGAGACGCACTCATCGAAGGACTTGCGGTAGAGCGCATCAATCTGGTCATCGCTGACCGCAACCTCACGGGCCCGCACGGCGTCCGAGTCGACGAGTGCGAGGAGGACACCGTGGAGCTGCGCCGCTGCGAGTTCGCCAATCTCTGGAAGGTGCAGGTACCGTTGAAGGGCCGGTTCTGGGGCAAGCTGCTTCGCCACCTTCGCCACCGAAGAGGCGTGATCGGCGATGCGCTCGAGCTCATAGGCGACATGGTTCATCGTGAGAAGGTTTCTCAGGTCACGCGCAACCGGACTTTGTGTTGCGATCGTGGTGGTGATCACGCTGATGACCTCATGTTGCATGGCATTGATGTTGCGGTCGTTGACGATGATCTTCTCAGCGAGCGCGGCGTCATGCGTGGTGAGAGCGGTGAGGGCGTCTCGGATTGCCGCTTCAGTGAGGCTCCCCATGCGCACGATGATCTCCTTGATCTGTCGTAGCTCACGGTCGAGCGGGTCACGAGCCCCCTGCGGAGCAGGCGTTGCGCCAGCACCACTCGTCGTGCGCGCGAGAATCTCGTTGATCTCGTTTTCTACCCGACCCGGCTCTTTTTCGTCACTCATTCCCAACTCCTCCCAGGGTTCCCCCTGGCTATTCGTTACATCGTAGCGCCCCGCTAGGATGGCGGGGTGAAACGAACTCCCCTCACCTCCACCTCTCGGACCCTCGCCGCCAATCGTGGGGGGGCACGTGAACGCGCGGTAAACGCCACCCCTCCGCGAATTGGGGCGGTTGCGGATATTGGCTCGAACTCCATCCACCTCTTGGTCGCAGTGACTGACGGCGTGCGCCTCGGCTCGCTCACGGATGAGTCGATCCCTTCAGAGCTGGGTCGCCTCGTTGAGCGGCGCGAAGAGATTGGCAGCAAGGCAACGAGTGACGTCATTGATGCACTCGACCGTTTCCACGCACGAGCACTCCGACTCGGCGCGCACTCACTCACGGTGGTTGCCACGGAGCCACTCCGCCGTGCAAAAGATCGCGCCAGCGTGATCAAGGAGATTCGCAGTCGACTAGGACTTGAGCCGATCGTCCTTGAGCACGACGAAGAGGGCTTCCTCACCGTCCTTGGACTCATCCATCCGCACGATCGCTCGAAGCCGCTACTCGTTGGAGATATTGGCGGCGGCTCAACAGAGATCGTGCGCCTAGTTCCGGGTCGCGCTCCGGTAGCCCACGGCTTCTCAATCGGCTCAGCGCGCTTGATGACGCGCGTGAACTATTCCGATCCGCCGAAGCTCCGCGAGTGGCGCGCGCTTCGAGATCATGCGCAGACGGCCTTTAGCCACCTGCCAGCGGGGGACGCCGCGCAACTAGTCCTCGTTGGCGGCACCGCGACGCGACTCCTGAAACTCGTCCCAGAAACCTTGCTGACCCACGCCGTACGGCCGGCTGATTTGCGGTTGATGGGGGAGCGGCTCGCCTCACTTTCAGCAGCGGAGATCTCAAGCGCGTATGCAATCTCGGAGCGACGAGCGCGACTCCTCCCCGCGGGGCTCTCCATTCTTGAAGCGCTGCTTCAGCAGACAGGGGTGACAGATCTACGTGTTGATCGTGGCGGTATTCGTGAAGGTGTGATCATTGCTGAGGCGCTCGGCGGATCATCATGGCGCGGCGCACTGGGCGACCTCGTTAGAGCGCAGCGATAGCAGCCTCAAGTTTCGACTGGCGGCTCGGCGTTAGCGTCTCGTCTCCAGCAAAGAACGCTTGCAGGGTCTCTGCAAGTTCCGTTGCTGTTGCATCATTAACCGATGCGACGAACTCAACTTCTAGCTCGGTCCATTGAGCGCTGCCTGATTGAATTACGTCCGTGGTGAGATCCGCGACAACGCTCCCATTGAGCTGGAGTGGCCAGCTCCTTCGCCGCTGTCGAATCGCCACAATCTCACGGAGTTCTGATGCGAGCTGTGTCCCGATCTCATGCACGATCTCGGCGGGGATCTGATCGCCCTCTCGCTCAATCTCATCGCGCTGATGAAACGCTCCCACCTGCTGCGCGTTCCGTTTCAGCGTGTATCGCGTTGGTGCTCCGACCGTCTCGCGTCTCCGCAGCGCCCAGCCGCGCGTGATTAGCGTCGCCGCATGATCAAGGTAGGTATCAACGATCTCTGCGATCGTGCGCTCTGGGCCGAGGCTCCACCCGTGAGGGAGGGGGGGCGGTTCTGATGATTGAGCGGCGTACTTGAGCTCTCGTTCGCGGTTCATGCGCTAGAGCGTAGGCTCAGGTGGCAGAGTTTCGGCAGCCTGTATCGCGAGCCGCTTGAACTCAGCGAAACTCGAGCGTTCAGCGCTATCAGGCTCCAAGTCCTCCTTGCGGAGCCAGGCACCGTCTGGCTGCAGGATCCAACTGTTGCGACGGTCGGCGAGGAGGACGCGCAGCACCTCTTCGCAGCGGCTGATTGAAGTTGGATCCAGGAGTGGGAAGAGGACCTCAACGCGGCGATCAAGGTTGCGATCCATAAGGTCTGCACTTCCGGCGAACCACTCCGCACGTCCCGCAATGTTGAAGTGGTAGAGGCGGCTGTGCTCGAGGAACTCACCAATCACCGAGCGGATGTGGAGGCGCCCCTCGTGGCGATCTGGATCAGGAATCAGGCCACACATGCCGCGCACGATCAGGTCAATCGTGACGCCGCGAGCCGCCGCGTCATCGAGGAGGCCGATCATCTCGGTGTCAACGAGTGCGTTCACCTTCGCTGCGATGTACGGGCGCCCGCCGCGAGCTGCGTCCTCAACAGCGGCGCTGATCCGCTCCCCGATCGCGTGACGCAACTGCGCGGGTGCAACGAGGAGGCGCTGATAGTCGGCGTGCTTTGAGAGGCCGGTCAGATAGTTGAAGAGTGCACTTAGGTCAGCCCCGAACGCGTGGTCAACCGTAAAGAGGGAGAGGTCGGTATAGAGACGAGCGGTGCGAGGGTTGTAATTCCCGGTGGAGAGGTGCACGTAGCGGCGAATCTCCCCGCCCTCCCTTCGGGCGATCAGCGTGGCCTTGCAGTGCGTCTTGAGGCCGCTCATCCCGTAGATGACGTGTGCCCCCGCCTCTTCAAGCCTTCTCGCCCACTCAATGTTTGCCGCCTCATCAAAGCGCGCCTTCAACTCCACCAGCACAACCACCTCTTTCCCTGCGCGTGCCGCTTGGATCAGGTGGCCGGGGATGCTTGAAACAGCACCCGTCCTGTAGAGCGTGGAGCGAATGGAGAGGACATCAGGGTCGACCGCCGCCTGTTGGAAGAGTCGCTCGGCACTCGCGTCAAAGCTCTCGTATGGGTAGTGCATGAGTAGATCGCCCTGCTCGATGACACGGAAAAGGTCAGCACCGCCGTCAGCTGCGGGCGGGGCCTCGGCGATCCTTAGGGGTGTAACGGGATGCCAAGCTGGACTATGAAGGTGCGGTAGCTGGAGCGCTGCGATCTCTCCACTCACGGTGAGGTCCAGCACACCGTCAACATTGGAGAGTGCATCTGGCTGGAGTTCAAATCCTGCAAGGAGCAGCTGGCGAATCTCTGCGGGCGCCGATGCTTCAATCTCCACGCGTACGACCTTGCCGAAGCGGCGCTGTCGCAACTCCTCCTCAATCGCCGCAAGGAGATCATCCGCTTCGCCCTCTTCAACCTCAATGTCCGCGTCTCGTGTGATACGGAATGCATATGCACCAACGAGTTCATGCCCAACGAAGAGCTGATCAATGTGCGTACGGATCAGGTCTTCCAGGAGGATGGCGCGACCGTCACCAATCTGCACCAGCCTCCCCAAGATCTGGGGCACTTTGACGCGGGCGAAGAAGCGTTCGCCTCGCTCCGGATCGTTTAGCTGCACGGCGAGTGAGAGGCTGAGGCTACTGACATAGGGGAAGGGGTGTCCGGGGTCAATGGCGAGTGGTGTGAGCACAGGGAAGATCTCTTGCTTGAAGCGCGCTGCTAGTTTCTCTTGCGTCGCTCCATCAATCTCCTCCCAGTGAACCAAGGAGAGACCGACGGTGGAAAGTTCGGTCGTGAGTTCGCGCCATGTACCTTGGGCCGCCAGCATTAGGAGCGCTGCGGCCTCACGAATCGCGCGCATCTGTTCGGCAGGGGAGCGACCATCTGCACTTGCGGCCTGCACGCCAGCGTCAATCTGTTCGCGAATCCCCGAGACGCGGACGCCAAAGAACTCGTCAATGTTGGATGCGACGATGCTGAGGAACTTGAAGCGATCCAAGAGCGGGGTGCGCGAGTCACGTGCCTCATGGAGGACGCGGGCGTTGAAGGCGAGGGCGGAGAGCTCGCGACTTACGACGAGGCGGCGACTTTGCTCGTGCGTCTCAGGCATGCGGAGCGCTGATGCAGGCAGCACACGCGCAGTTGCTACGCAGCAGTGACCACGTGTAGTAGCCAGTCCGGTGTCCGTCGGCCCAGAAGAGACAGAGCGCGTAGCTCCCAACGAGCTCACCACCGGTGAAGGTGGTCTGCTGCTCCGTGAGTGACGGATTGGCATCGAGCCAGCCAGGGAGTCCAGCCTCGCCACGACAGTACGCGCACGGGCAGAGCCAACGGAGTGCCACCGCGTCGAATTGACTCTGGTGGCCATCCGCCCAGTCCAGTTCCACCCGCTGCCCTTCGCGGATGATTCGAATGGCGCTTGGGCTCGGTTCGCTCTGCATACCCTGAGTCTACGGGTGCTTCGTAAACGCCCCGCACGAGGCGGCTACCATAGAGGGGATGCCAGCTCCTCGTTTGACCGCCAATACGTCTCGCAGCCTGCTGCGTAAGAGCGCGCCGCTTCTTGCCGCGAGCGTGCTGCTCGCGCTGCTCGCGCTGCTCCCAAGCCCGTGGTCCCTCCCCACGAACCCGGGGGCATCCACGCTGGT
>JAUMDJ010000013.1:0-2011 GCA_032121895.1 Chloroflexota bacterium
GCACTGCTCACGCCAGCCGCAACACGATTCGTCTCACCACTCACGCTGCGCACACTCACCAGCCACGCGGTGGATGCCGATCTCCTTGACCTGCTCCCGGATGGTCGCATCGGTCATATCGTTGCCGCCGATAGCGCCGACGCGATCCTTGTCGCACCCGCAACGGCGCAGTGGCTCGGCGCCATGGCCGGCGGACTCGCCGGGGATGTGGTGACCGCCACTTGCCTCGCCACCACCGCGCCCGTTGTTGTTGCACCCGCAATGGACGGGGAGATGTGGACGCATCCGGCAACCGCCACGAATGTGGCGCGGCTCACCAACGACTTCGGCTACACGGTCGTGTCACCAGAGAGCGGAGTGCTTGCATCGGGAAGTAGCGGCGTCGGTCGACTCCCTGAACCTGCCACCCTCGTTGAGGCGCTCGTGGCGGCAATTGGGAGCACACCGATCCGCGAGCCAAACGAGGCGCGACGGCCACCACTCGTCCCTTCAGGCGACCTCTCTGGTCGCCGTGTCGTCATCACCGCGGGTGGCACTGAGGAGCCGATCGATGCCGTGCGCATCCTGGCAAATCGCTCGTCAGGACGGCAGGGGGTCGCCCTCGCCGAGGCGGCACGTGATCGTGGCGCTGATGTGGTGCTGATCGCCGCGCGCGTCGCCATCCCGCTCCCTGAAGGGGTGGAGATCGTCCGCGTCGCCACCGTTGCCGACTTGCAATCTGCACTTGAGCGCACACTCCTGCCGCCGCCTGCCGGCGCAGCGGCGACCCCCGCGGATCTCTTCATTGCCGCCGCAGCGGTCTCTGACTTCCGGATGGCTGGTGGGCCGAGTAAGGAGAAGCTGCGTCGCGATGGTGCGCTCACCCTTCACCTTGAACCGACCCCTGACCTCCTTGCTGCGATCGCCGCCGCGCTCGGGCCACGTGCGAAGCGGGCGACCAAACTGATCGGCTTCTCCGCAGAGAGCGGCGCAACGAAGCGCGCGGCAGAAAAGCTCACCGCGAAGGACCTTGATTGCATCATTGCAAATGATGTGAGCGCGCCCGGTATTGGCTTCGAGAGCGCGGAGAACAAAGTCGAGATCCTGCACGTGGATGGGAGCACGCAGCGAATTGGCCCAGCACCAAAGCGTGTGGTTGCCGACGGAATCCTTGATCAGGCGGTGCGACTCCTGAGTGGTACAACGCGCGGATGAGCGCGCAAGGCGCGGTGCGGCGAACCAGCGTCGCAACCCTGCAAGGGTTCCGCGACGCGGGCCAGCGATTCGCGGTTTTGACCGCCTACGATCGGGCGACCGCTGAGCTCGCTGAGGCGGCGGAGATCCCCGCAATCCTCGTAGGCGACTCACTCGCGCAGGTTGCACTCGGCCATGAGAGCACGGTGCGCGTTGGGATGAGCGAGATGCTCCACCACGTTGCGGCAGTCGTTCGTTCAAGTCGCACGGCGTTGGTGATTGCGGACATGCCCTTCCTCTCCTACATCGACGTCGCGACCGCAGCAACGAACGCGAGTGCCTTCTTGCGTGACGCTGGCGCGGGCGCCGTGAAGCTGGAGGGGGGTGCAGAGATGGCGCCGATCGTGCGAGCACTCGTGGAGAGCGGCGTCCCCGTCATTGGACACATCGGCTTCACGCCGCAGTCGGCGCTGCAGCAGGATCGTGCACGCGCCCAGGGGAAAGAGCCCGCCGCAGCGGCACAGCTTCTCGCCGATGCGCTCGCGCTTCAAGCGGCTGGCGCTGCCGCGATCGTCATCGAACTGGTACCCGCCGAACTTGCCGCACTCATCACGCAGCGGCTCACCATCCCAACGATCGGCATTGGCGCCGGGTTGGACTGCTCTGGCCAGGTGCAGGTCGTCCCTGATCTCCTCGGAATCCTTTCGGGCCCACCGCCACGTCACGCTGGTGGATACGCCACGCTGCGCGATCAAGCGCTGGTTGGACTCAGGAAGTGGCGTGCCGATGTTGCGACAGGAGCCTTTCCAACGAGCGCGCAGAGCATCCCCGCGAGTGA
>JAUMDJ010000014.1:0-4373 GCA_032121895.1 Chloroflexota bacterium
GCGTCAATCCAGATCAGGCTCGCAAAGTACGTTGAGGCATTCGCAACGAAGAGCGCGCCGATTGCGAGCGCGGAGAGTGCGCGCCGCGGCGACAGCGAACGCAGCGCCGCTCGACCTGCTGGGAGTGCGAGCACGATCACGCCGAGGAAGATCGCGGCGAGGAAGTGACGCCAGGCGAGAAGGTCGAGCCAATCGAACCCGGTGGGATAGATCCACTTTGCAAAGAGCGGACCTGATCCGTAGCCAAATGCGGAGACCGCGACGAGGAGAATCCATGGGAGTCGTGAGCCACGCATCGCAGAAGGATACGCGAGGAAACGAGTATCATCTGCGCATGTCTTCCAGTGCGCGCCTGACCTCGGCCTCCCCGCTTGCCATTGCACTCGGGATGCTCGCGATCTACATCGTTTGGGGGACTACCTACCTCGCGATCCGTGTTGTTGTTGACCCTTCGGCAGGGAGCGCCATCCCCCCGTTCACCATGGTCGCGCTCCGCTTCGCCCTTGCCGGCGCGGTGATGCTCGCGATCGTTGCCGTGGTGGCACGACCAGCACTACGCAGCTTGACGCGCGCACAGATTCGCGACCAGGTGATCGTTGGCCTCGCACTAAACGTTGGGGGGCTTGGGATCACGTCGTACGGCGAGCAGACCATCCCATCAGGCATCACCGCGCTCCTGATCGCACTCCTCCCCATCTGGGTCGCCCTGATCGGTCGAGTTGTCTACAAGGACCGCATCGCGCCACTCACCCTCTTCGGCATTGTGATCGGCATCGTGGGTGTGGCAATCCTTATCTCGCCGCGCACCGATGGTGCAGGGCTTGATCCACTCGGACTTGCCTGCATCCTCATCAGTCCGTTGAGTTGGGGTGGCGGGTCAATTTGGAGCCAGCGACGTGCAGCAACCCCGCCAGATGCTCGCGTTGCCGTGACGATCCAAATGCTTGCGGGGAGCGTTGGTGGCGCGATCGTTGCCCTGCTCCTTGGTGAGCCGGCGCAGATCCAGACTGAGACGATCGGACCAGACGTGCTCTTTGCGCTCTTCTACCTAACGACGGTCGGGAGCCTCTTCGCCTACAACGTCTACACCTGGCTCCTCCGCGTGGCGCCGTTCGGACTCGTCTCAACCTATGCCTATGTCAACCCAGTCGTTGCCGTGATCGCGGGTGGGCTGATCCTTGCGGAGCCGATCTCCGCGCAGATCGTGCTCGGCGGCGGCATCGTCGTCATTGGGGTTGCCGCGATGGTGACCGCGCGAAGTCGCACCATCAAGGCGGGTGGCACCGCGCACTGAGGCTAGGATGCACGCATGGATCTAGCGAAGCGACGTGCGTTCACCGAGCGAGTAGTAGCGGCGGGCCGCGACGCCGGGGTCGACGTGCACCCTCAAGCCATGGCGGAGAGCACCGCCACCGCGGCACAAGCAGCGGCCGCGCTCGGTGTTGAGGTTGGGCAGATCGTCAAGAGTCTCGTCTTCTCCATTGAAGGAGGAGCGGAGACGCGCGGCGTGCTCTGCCTGGTGTCAGGTGCAGATCGCGTTGATCTCACCGCACTCACCCGCGCACTCAATCTTGCGCAAGGAGAAAAGGTTCGTCGCGCTACGGCTGATGAGGCTCGTGCGTTCACCGGCTTCGTCATTGGCGGCATCCCTCCGTTTGGACACACGCCCGCACCTGAATACGCCGCGCCGATTGTTCTCGCAGATGCCGGACTCTCATCGCGGGGTGAACTCTGGGCCGCCTGCGGCACCCACCTTGATGTCTTCCCCATCGCCTACGAAGCACTTCTTCGCGCAGCTAACGCGCGTGAGGTTTCTGTGAGTGAACGTCCGTCATGAGCGATGGCCGCGCGCCCTCCATGAAGATCACGCGTGCCGCTGCGCGGCGGTTTCTCGCAGAGCGACACATGCTCCTCCCCCCGCGATCACTTCCGGCTGGGCGTGGCTCGGTGCTCGCCCTTGTGGAGCGGCTCGGATCACTGCAGTTCGATCCGGTTGATCTTGCTGGACGGAGTCATGAGATCGTCTGTCATGCGCGAATTGATGGCTTTGAACCGCGCTGGGTTGACGAACTCCTCTACGCAACGGTGCCCGCAAAACGTGCGCTGATTGAGCAGTACAACGGTGTGCTCGTGATCATCCCGACGAACGAACTCCCCTACTATCGTCGCCCTGCAGATCGCCGTCGTGAACGCTTCTGGAGTGATGGCACTCACAAGAAGTTAAAGCCGTGGGCCGAGACCATCATGTCGCGCATCACCAGCGAAGGCGCGCTGAGCGCTGCCGATTTCGGCCCGTCAAAGCTCGTCGACTGGTCGTGGGGCCCAACCCCCGCGTACCGCGCGGCGCTCGAGATGCTCGCAAACTCTGGCGAGCTCTACCTTGCCCGACGCGAAGGCTCCATTCGCTGGTTTGACCTCCCCGAGCGGCTCCTCCCCCGCAATGTGCTGGAGCGGCGCGTCAGTGAAGAGGAGCAGATTGCGCACACCTTCTTGGCGCGACATCGCGATATGGGTCTCACCTCAGCCAACGCGGCGTGGGTTCCGCGTGACTGGCCGCTCACCCGGAAGCAACTCGTGGAACGACTCATTGCGCAAGGGGAGCTCTTGGAGGTGGAGATCGTGGGGCTGCCAGGAGTCTGGCGACTCCCCGCGGCCGAACGCTTTGCGCTTGAGGCGGCCGCGCGCGCAACCACCGGAAGCCGGACCGCCGTCGCAGATCCGAATGCGGTCACGCTTCTTTCGCCGCTCGATCCGTTGATTCACGATCGCGCGCGCCTCGAGCAGTTGTACGACTTTCACTATCGCTGGGAGATCTACACGCCGGAGAAGAGGCGCACCTACGGGCCGTACACAATGCCGATCCATGCCGGTGACGCGATCGTGGGCCGAATCCAGATGCACCGCGAGAAGGGTGGGGCTGACGGAGCGGGTGGCGCGCTGATCATTGACGGGCTCTGGTGGGAGAGGCGCACAAAGCCCCAGCACCACCTTGAGGGGCTGACGCGCGCAATCCGATCCCATCAACGCCTGCTCGGCCTCACCGCGGGAAAGATGCCGTCGGTGCTGGCTGAGCGCCGTGATGGGGGTCAGCTCTTCAAGAGACTTAAGCGTGCAGACGTGTTCCGCGTCAACGACTAGACGCCGAGGTACGCCTCTTTCACCTTCGGGTTGCTGGCAAGCTTCTTGCAGTCATCTTCAAGGGTGACTTCACCGATCTGCAAGATGTAACCGCGGTTCGCAATGCCGAGTGCCATCATGGCGTTCTGCTCCACAAGCAGCACGGCGGTTCCTTGCGCATTGATCTCCTTGATGATGTCGAAGATCTGCTCCACCAGGATGGGCGCTAGTCCCATGGATGGCTCGTCAAGCAGCAGCACTTTCGGCCGGGCCATCAGCGCACGACCGATCGCAAGCATCTGCTGCTCGCCGCCAGACATGGTCCCGGCCGCCTGGAACTCTCGCTCCTTGAGTCGCGGGAAGAGACCAAAGATCTTTTTGAAATCGTCCTGCACGTCTGGTCCTGGCTTGCGCAAGAAGGCGCCCATCTCAAGATTCTCGCGCACGGACATTCGAGTGAAAACGCGACGCCCTTCGGGGCTGTGCCCAACACCAAGGCGAACGATCTCATGTGCTGGCAGCGCTTCAATGTTCTTTCCGTTGATCGTGATGCTCCCCGATCGTGCCCGTTGCAGTCCGGAGATGGTGCGGAGCGTGGTGGTCTTCCCTGCGCCGTTTGATCCGATCAGGGTGACGATCTCACCCTCTTCAACCTTCAGGGAGACGCCGCGCAGGGCATGGACCGCTCCGTAGTACGTGTGTACATCCTTTAGTTCAAGTAGCGCCATCTGATGCCCCTCTCAGTGTCCGCTCGCCGCGCCGCGACCGAGGTATGCCTCGATCACCTTTGGGTTGCTGCGGATCTCCGCTGGCAGTCCTTCAGCAATCTTCTCGCCGTGATCGAGCACGGTGATGCGATCGGAGATCCCCATCACCACGCGCATGTCGTGCTCAATGAGAAGGATGGTGATGTTCCGTTCGTCGCGAATCCGGCGGATCAGCGCCGTCATCTCGGCCGTCTCCTTTGGGTTCATTCCCGCCGCCGGCTCATCGAGGAGCAGCAGCTCTGGACGTCCAGCGAGCGCGCGTGCGATCTCGAGGAGGCGCTGCTTGCCATATGGAAGTGCCGATGCGAGCGTGTTCTCCTCACCGGCGAGCCCAACGAAGGCAAGGAGCTCGCGCGCCTCGCGCTCTGCGTTCGCCTCTTCCGTGCGCGTTTGCTTGGTCTGGAAGATGGTGCCAAGGAGTCCTGATCGTAGATGGACGTGAGCGCCGATCAAGATGTTCTCCAGTGCGGTAAGCGTCTTATAGAGGCG
>JAUMDJ010000015.1:0-2120 GCA_032121895.1 Chloroflexota bacterium
GAGTGCAGGATCTGCTGTCGGCCCGATGGCTCGTTCCGCGTACTCCGCAAGGGGTTTAGCGACGTGCGGCTTGACGGTTGGAAAGCCAAGCGTCACTGCGGGACTGTGCACCACAAGATCTGCGGTCGCTAACAGTGGAGCAAGGTCCGCGGCTGCTCCGAACGCGAGCGCCACGCTCCCATCGGAGAACTGATCAACTGCGGCGTTCAGCGTGTTCGCTTCGGCACTGTCGTGAAGGGTTACGCGCGCCCCATGCTGTGCCGCAAAGGCGGCGACCGCCTGCCCCGTTCGTCCAGCGCCGAGCACAACAATGTTGGCGTCGCGGATGCTTCCACCTGCAACGGCGCCCGGCTCAAGATCCGCAAGTGAGAGTTCGGTGCGCACCACTACACCCCCACGCCGCGCGTGGCGAGGAAGGTGACGATGCCGAGGATCCCGCCGATCGCGCCGATCACCCAGAAGCGGAAGGTGATCTGTGTCTCCGCCCATCCGAGTCGCTCAAAGTGATGATGGATTGGGGTGAAGAGGAAGAGACGACGACCGGTGAGCTTCATGCTCGCCACCTGCAAGATTACCGAACCCGTCTCCACGACAAAGATGATCCCAATGAGCGGGAGAAGGAGGATGTGGCCGGTGACAAGTCCCGTCACCGCGAGCGCGGCGCCGAACCCCAAGGCTCCCGAATCTCCAATGATCACGCTGGCGGGATGGATGTTGAACCAGAGGAATCCGATCAGCGCGCCCGCAACAAGTGCACAAAGGATGGCAACATTCAGCTGGCCTGGCGCATTCAGGAGCGCGATCACCATGTAGCTGATCCAGGCGAAGACCATGGTGCCGCCAGAGAGTCCATCGAGGCCGTCGGTCAGGTTCACGCCGTTGCTCGTGGAGACGATCGCAACGATCGCCACCGCGATCCAGAGTGCGGGAGCAATTGGGACCTCGCCCACAAAGGGTACGACGAGCGAGGCAAAGGCAAAGTGCTGCTGGATATAGATCGCGGAGATGACCGAGACGCCAATCTGCCAGAGAAGCTTCTGTCGAGCGGAGATCCCGATCCCAGTTCGTGCATTAAGCCAGTCATCGAACGCACCAACAAGTGAGACGCCAAGGAGCGCGAGAAGGATCGCGTAGGTTGATGCATCTACCGCGTCCAGCAGGAGGGCGAGCGCGATCACCACGCCAACAAGAAGGAGCCCCCCCATGGTGGGTGTCCCCTCTTTCACAATGTGCCAGTCGGGTCCGAACTCGCGACGAACGCGCTTGCCGAATCCGCTATGGCGGAGGAGGCGCAGATATGACGGCATCAGCAGCGCCACGCAGGCGAATGAGAGAACGAG
Source organism: Chloroflexota bacterium (assembly GCA_032121895.1). GTDB lineage: Bacteria > Chloroflexota > Limnocylindria > Limnocylindrales > Limnocylindraceae > Limnocylindrus. The sequence continues at coordinate 1,341 of JAUMDJ010000015.1, forward strand.
TGCCTGCACGATCGCGATCATGCGACACCCCCTTCCAGGCGCTCGCGCAGTGTTGCGACGAGGCGCTCAAGCGCCACGGATCGTGAAGCCTTAATCAAGACCGTGTCTCCCGTGCGCGCGCGATCAGCAATGAGTCCAGCACCTGCGGCAATCCCCTGCTCATCTGCAGAGAGTCGCACGATCTGATCAACGGTCATGCCAGCACTCCGGGCGCCCTCTGCAATGCCATCGGCCTCGCTCCCAAAGACGAGCAGCGCCGTGAGACCGCTCTCCGCGGCGGCTCGCCCAATGGCAAGGTGCGCCTCCGCCGAGTAGCTGCCGAGCTCTCCCATTGCACCGAGCGCGGCAAACCGCGCTCCGTGCAAGGTTCCGAGCGTTGCGAGTGCGGCGGCCATGCTGCTCGGTGCGGCGTTGTAGGAGTCATCAATGATTCGGACCCCGCCGACCGTTTGCAGAGAGGTGCGTCCACCAGGGAGTTCAAATGTGGAGAGTCGTTCAGCCGCTCGGTGGAGGTCGACGCCGCAGACCTGTGCAACACCGATCGCAAACGCGGCGGCTCGGGCGAAGTGCACGCCGAAGAGGGGGAGATCAATCGCAATCTCCTCGCCAGCGATTGAGAGTACCACCGCGGTGCGCGCGCTCACCTGGTCCAGCTCTGCGGAGAGGATTCTGATGTCAGACGCCTCTGAGCTACCAACGAGGATCACGCCCGCCGCCGTGCGCGCACGAAGTCGGAGAACGCGCGGATCATCAGCGGCGAGTAGTGCGAACCCATCTGCT
>JAUMDJ010000016.1:0-1717 GCA_032121895.1 Chloroflexota bacterium
TGAAGGATGCCTCCAACCTCCTCCGCCCAGCGAGCCGTCTTCTCTCCCTGTGCGCTGGCACTCCCATCACTGTGAAGTGGGAGGCCGATCACAAGTCGCTCAATGCGCTGCTCCTTGCAGATCACGGCGAGTCGTGCCGCGTCTGCACTCGCGCGTTCTGCGCGCATCATCGTTGGGAGGCCGCGCGGTGAGGCATCATCAACCGCTACTGCAAGGCCGATGCGGCGATCGCCGAGATCAATCCCGAGTCGGCGACCAACTCCGCTCATTCGGCAGCGCCGGTTGCGGGGACGCCGAGAGCAGCCGCCATCGCTGTAATCGCGAGTGCCACATCGCTCCCTTCCACGCCACGCCCTTGACCCATGTTCGCCTTTCCGCCGCCGCGCCCACCGATTGCCGCTGCGCCAACCGAAACAATGTCCCCAGCGTTGGCTACCGCTGCATCAACCCCCTCAACAACCACGAGGATGTCGGGGGCTCCCCCTGTACGCACGAGCGCGATCACGCCAGGGCCCATGCGCTTCCGAAGTTGATTTGAGAGCTCCTTGAGCTCCTCAACGTCCTCTACGTCAACGCTGGCGAGGAGGACACGGTGTCCGGCGGGGGCACTCACGGCAGTGGCGACGAGTGCGGCAGGATCAACGCGCTGCGCTCCCCCCTCGCGAGCCCGACGCTTCGCATCCTTTAACTCGGCTTGAAGTTGGGCAATCTTCTGGGTCAACAGATCGTGGTCCTGCAGGCCGATTAGGTCGGCCGCCGCCTCAACGCTCTTCACTCGTGCGCGGAGATACTCGTCCGCCACTGGGCCGCTCAAGGCTTCAATGCGACGCAGGCCAGAACCGATACTGCGATCAGAGGTGATGACGAAGCTCCCTACCTCGCCTGTTGCGCTGCAGTGGGTGCCACCGCAGAGCTCATGGGAGTAGTCCGCCATCCTGATCGTACGAACCCGCTCGCCATACTTCTCGTCAAAGAAGGCGTCCGCGCCAGCGTCTACCGCCTCCTTCATACTCATCTGCGCCGCCACAATTGGAATGTTGGACCGAATCGCGCGCTGCACCTCGGCCTCAACCGCGTCGCGCTCGTCGCGCGTCAAGGCACGGTCGAGCGGGTAGTCAAACCGAAGGTATTCGGGGTGGACGAGTGAACCGCGCTGTTTGGCGTCGGCGCCCGCAACGATGCGGATCGCACGATGAAGCAAGTGGGTCGCAGTATGGTTACGGACCGTTGCCGCCCGCCGCGGCGCGTCTACACGCAGCGTGACCTTGTCACCTACGGAGACCGGTTCGCGTAGCTCCGTCTCGTGCAGCGTCATCGCGCCAACCGGGCGCTGCGTGTCCGTGATGCGGCCAATCGTTGCCCCGTTCGTCCCGAGCAGTTCGCCCTGGTCACCAACCTGGCCGCCCCGTTCGGCATAGAAGGGGGTTCGCTCCACCACAAGTCGCGCACTCCCCGACTCGGCGCGCGCCGAGCTCCCCGACTCCGTCAGAATCCCCTTCACCGTGGCGCTCCCCTCAAGATGTTCGTACCCGATGAACTCCGTGTCGCCAACGGCTCGAAGCAGTTCCTCCAGCTGAGCAACGGAAGCGGCGTGCTCGGCAAGCTCCGCTTTCTTCCCGCCACGAGAGCGCTCTCGCTGTTCCGCGAGCGCCGCGTCAAACCCGGCACGGTCTACCGCAACGCCCCGTTCAGCGGCTAGCTCAACGGTGAGATCAAT
>JAUMDJ010000017.1:0-5127 GCA_032121895.1 Chloroflexota bacterium
CGCGCCTTCGCCATCGCCACAAGGAGCTTCTCGTCGATCTCCCAATCGTTCGGAATCGTGATGGTGTGCTTGAGTACGCGGTACCCCTTCAGTTTCGGTGTGAACGCATCAATCACCGCCTTACTAAAGGGGTTGATCAGCAGGTACTTCGATGAGGCCGAGGCGCCGAACACGTAGTCCTTCTCGGTGCGCAAGATTGGCTGATTCCAGGAGATCACGAGCTTCAGCTCTGGATACGCCGCGCGCAACACCTTGAACATGCCCTTCATGGTGCGCGCCTGCTGTGGATCAATCGTCTTGAAGTAGTCCGTTGGCGTTGCGTGTCGATGTGCCGTGGTCGAGCCGCGGGTGAACATCACCAGCGCATTGGCATGCGCTTGTGAGAATCCGTAGTTCTCTCGCAGGTGTGCGATCTGCTCTGGGTAGCGCTTCCCTGCAACACTCTTCATTACCGCAAACCAGTGTTTCATCGGTTCGCCGTAACGCTTCTCAATTGCAGGGAAGTGCGCTTCCCGTTTTGGATCTTTTGTCGGCATGATGGCCGTTTGCTCGTTACGCGGGGATCACGACCACGCGGCGCTCAGGCTCTTCGCCAGCCGACTCGGTTGCAATCCCAGGTGTCTCCTGTAGCTCCATGTGCACCCAACGTCGCTCGAGCGCGGTCATCGGCTCAAGCTGCACCGCGCGGCCGGTCTCACGGACGCGCTCGCCCGCCTTGCGCGCAAGTGCACGAAGCTGGGCCTCGCGTCGACCTCGATACTCTTCAATGTCAACCGTGACTCGCGCCCACTCGCCGAGCTTGCGGCTCAACATCAAGTTGACAAGGTGCTGGATCGCCTGCAGTCGCTCACCACGTCGGCCGATCAAGCTGCCGAGCTCTTCTGCCGCCTCTGGTGACGTGCCCGCCACATTCAGTACGGTCTCCGAGCCTTCGCCGCTCAATCGAATCTCTGCCTCAAAGTCGAGGTGCTTGATCAGCGTCTCAAGGATCTCCTTGCCTCCCGCGATCATCTCTGGCGTGGTCTCGCTGCGCTCACGTCGCTCTCGCGGCTCTCGTGTCTCGCCCGCTTCGCGTGGTGCGCGCGCGGGTCGCTCTGCACGCTCTGGTCGAGGGGTTCGCGTGGGTCGCTCTGCACGTGCCGCTGGTGCGCGCTCTGGGCGTGCACTTCGTGAAGGGCGCGCTGCGGACTCTCGTGGTGACGCGTCGCGCGGCGCAGCTTCGCGTGGTGCCGCGGCTCGAGGCGCAGGTTCAGTCGCGCGCTTCGGCGTGCTCCCCGCAATGGCGCTTGCTGGTGCCGCAACGATCCGCGCTGGCTCCGCACCCATGCCGAGAACGCCCTTGGAGCCTGGCGCGATGATTTCAAAATCGAGATCGGCAAGTCCAACCTTGAAGGACTCGCATGCGATCTTGAGCGCCTCTTCCACGCTCTTCCCTGTGAACTCCTGGTATGCGCTCTCGTTCGCCATTATCTGCCCCCTCGGCGACCGTGTCGGTCGCGCTTCTTGGCCGAACGAATCGTGGCGGCCGCAGATGCGGCGCGGTCAAGATCCGTGCGGGATTGTGGTGCCCCTTCAACCACGTCGCTTACCGGAAGGCTCTCCGGCATCGCCACGGGGAATCGCGGTGCATGGTTCGCGGCAAAAGCGGGAGTCCACCCAAAGAGCGGGAAGAGCCCACCGTAGCCGAGGATCAAATACTGCTGCGCCAACGAGAAGACCGTGGACGCAATCCAGTAGATAAAGAGTCCTGCCGGCAAGATGCCGCCGTACAGGATTGAGATGAGCGGCAGGATCACCAGCGTCTGGCTCTGCATTGCCGCCGCTGGATCGCCCTTTGCTGCGCCCCCTTTTGGCAGCGTCATGCGCGTCTGCAGCACCTGCAGCAACGCGCTGCCGAGCGCGAGGGGCGAGATGCCGATCCCGAGAAGAATAAGTGGTGCCCATGGTTGCGACACATCAAGCCCACCAAGCCATCCCACTGTTGTGTCAAAACAGCGGACACCGTCTGCGAGGCCGTTCACGCAACCTGGATCCAAGACTTGGAAGCCGAAGATGCTCAGCATGGCGCTCGGATCGCTCGTCTTGAGTCCCTGGTCAATCACTGAATACATTGGGATGAGCACAATGAACTGGAGCAGGGTTGGTAGGCAGCCGCTTAGCGGGTTAATCCCTCGCGTCTTGTACAGCTCCGCCTGTGCCTGTTGAATCTTTATGCGATCGCCTTTATAGCGACGCTTGATCTCTTCCACTTCTGGCGCGAGCAACTGTGTGCGCTTCTGTGAAACGAGCTGGCGCCGATACGGTGAGATCAAGACGATGCGAATGACAATCGTGAGCAGGAGGATTGAGACTCCAATATCCCCAGTCAGATTGTCAAAGAAGACAAGGCCGATGAAGAGCGCCTGGAAGACTGGTGTGAACAACCATGAGAGAAGGCTGAACGGATCTGCGCCGGGAGACGCGGGAACGAGTGGCGCGGGCGGAGATGGCGGAACCACCACAGAGGCGGCATCACACGCGCCAACCACGAGTGCAACGAGCGCCAGGAGGAGTACTGTTGGAAGAAGTTGACGCGCTCGTGTCATCACTGGACCGGATCCCATCCGCCAGCACTGAGCGGCGAGCAGCGCGCGATTCTTCGCGCCCCCATCCAGATCCCCTTGAGTACGCCGTACTTCATGATCGCCTCTTCGGTGTAGCGCGAGCAGCTTGGCTCAAACCGGCAGCTCGATGGCAGCCATGAAAAGAGGATTCGGTAGAGATGGATAAAAGCTACGGCGAGCCGCTTCACGCGCGTGCCTCACTATTGGTGCCAGAGAGAAGTTTTGCGCGACGGAGGCAATCAGTGAGTGCGGCGCGAAGCTGCTCGCTCGATGCGGTTGCGGCTGAAACGCGCACGCCGATCAGGAGGTCTGTGCCGGGTACTACCGCTGGCGCCAGGTCTCGTGTGATTGCCTTAAGTCGGCGGCGAATGCGGTTGCGCACCACTGCGCCGCCAACCTTCTTACTTGCGGCAATTCCGATGCGCAACGAGGGTACGGCGCGATCGCGCACAGCAAAGCGAATGCCGAGCAGCGGTGAGTTAACACCGGGCGCGGCGGCAAGAGCCGTGAAGTCAGCTGCGGTTCGAATCATGTCGAAACCTGCGGGGCGCGAATGCGCCGGCCCGCTCAGACGGTGAGGCGCTTGCGGCCGCGTGCGCGGCGACGAGCCAAGACCTTACGGCCCGACGTCGTCGACATGCGCTTACGGAAACCGTGTTCGCGGAATCGCTGTCGCTTCTTTGGCTGGTGCGTTCGCTTCATGTTGATCGCTCCCGTCAATGTGGCCTTGGCGTCGCTCCGCCGTGCGGACCGGGTACCAAGAGGGCTGCCTGGCCTAGGGCCGCGAGGTGGGCGGATCTAGGAAGGGAAGTATCGTCGGGGAGCCGCCAGGGTGTCAATTCAGGCACGGTAATCCTTGCGCCGATGGCGTTGAACAGGGGGTTTGCCCCGCCCAGAGGCACTCCGCCTCTGGGTGTAACAATGTTCGCGCGACGCGGCGTACGGGTTGAGAAGTTGCTGCTATTCTCCGCCTCCCCCCAACAGGGTCCGGGCGGCCGCAACGCTGCCCCACTGACTCTCTGACGCGGGGAAAAGAGAGGGAGGCGCTGCGGCATGGATCGACGACAGGTCTGGCGCGCCACTCTCGGAGAGCTAGAGATCAGCCTCTCCCAGGCGACCTTCGAAACCTGGTTCCGTCGAACCGCACTCCTTCGCGTTGACGAACAGAGCAGCACCTTCACGCTCGGTGTTGCTTCTGGTTTTGCAAAGGATTGGATTGAAGAGCGCTACCGCTCACTCATCGCGCAAACGATCGCAAAGATTGTTGGTTATAGCGTGACGCTTCAGGTAGAAGTTGTGAGCGAGGATGAGCTTGATGCGCAGGGTGCGCTCGCAGGGAAGAAGAGTGCGTCAGCAGACAACGCGTCGCAGGTGCGCGCGCACACGCCTTCAAGTGATTCAGTTCGCGTTGTTGATGCGAGCGAGCCAGCGCGACCAACCAACCTGAACGCGCGATACACATTCGCGACGTATGTCGTTGGTTCCGCGAGCCGGCTTGCACACGCTGCATCGCAGTCTGTCTCCGAGCGGCCAGGTGGCGCATACAACCCGCTCTTCCTTTACGGCGGTACTGGTCTCGGGAAGACACACCTGCTTCACGCGATCGGAAACGCGGTGATGGAGCGTTCGCCAAAGCGACGCGTCCTTTACATCACTGGCGAAGCGTTCACTAATGAGTTTATTCTCGGCATCCAGCAGGGTGCGGCCGATGCGTTCCGTTCGCGCTTCAGGAAGATTGACGTGTTGCTGATCGACGACATCCAATTCATTGCGGACAAGGAGCGGACGCAGGAAGAGTTCTTCCACACATTCAACACCCTCCACTCCGCAGGGAAGCAGATCGTGATCACTTCGGATCGAACACCAAAGGAAATCTCACTCCTCGAGGAGCGCCTCCGCTCTCGCTTTGAGTGGGGTTTGATTGCAGACATCTCTTCGCCAGACCTTGAGACGCGAATCGCCATTCTCCGCAGCAAGGTTGAAGAGAGTGGCGTGATTGTTGCGGACGATGTGTTGGAGCAGGTCGCCCGCCGTGTGCAGAGCAATGTGCGCGAGCTCGAGGGGGCGCTGACGCGCCTCGTTGCGGTGGGGCGCCTGAGCGGCATGCCGGTCACGATGGAGCTCGCCGCACGGGTGTTGAGCGAGGCGGTCTATCCGAGCCCGAAGCGCATCCTTGAGCCGGAGCAGGTGGTTGCCGTTGTCGCCGAACACTACGGCGTGACCGTTGAGCAGCTGCGTGGCCCGAAGCGCGACCGTGAAATTGTCGTTCCGCGCCAGATCGCCGCCTATCTCTCGCGCGAGGAGACCGACGCGTCGCTCGTTCGTATCGGCGGCGCGCTCGGGGGGCGAGACCACTCCACGATCATCCACGCCTGCAGCAAGATCGAGCGCGAGATGAGCTACGACGCGGAGCTCCGCCGAGAGGTGGCCCTTCTGCGCGAGGCGCTCCTTCGCTACGGCCAGGGGGCTGCCGCCTCCGCATAGCCTGTGGATATCTGGTGGAGAAGTGGTGGAAACACCGCCT
>JAUMDJ010000018.1:0-2763 GCA_032121895.1 Chloroflexota bacterium
TCCCTCTCGCTGCAGACCCCGGTGAGCCCGGACGCGTGTATTGGGACGAAGTGATCGGCGTCCAGGTGAGTGACAGAGAGGGTGCGGTGATCGGAACCGTGATCGATTGCTACCGAGCCGGTGGGGCAGAGGTCTATATCCTTCGCACGCCAGATGGCGGAGAACTCGACCTGCCAGCGGTTGCCTCAATCATCGTCAGCTTCAAACCGCGTGAGGGCGTGATCATCGCTGACCTCACCGGCTCGGACCTCACGCCACGAGCGCCGAAGCGAGTCAAGCAATCTCGCCCAGCGAACCCAGTACGAACGCCATGAGCGAACAGACACCAGCCCTCCGCATTGATGTCGTCTCACTGTTCCCTGAGACGGTACGCGCCGCCCTGTCGGCAAGCATCCCTGCGCGTGCCCTTGAACGTGGCCTCGCGTCGCTACGCGTCCACGACCTCCGCGAGTGGGGGATCGGGAAGCATCGTGCCGTGGATGACGAACCGTACGGCGGCGGAGCTGGGATGCTGATGCGCCCCGAACCACTAGTGGACGCGATCGAGGCGCTTCGCAGCGAAGGGAGCACCGTGATCCTCTTGGATGCGGGTGGCGAGCGACTCCAGCAGTCGCGGGTGCGCACCCTTGCGAGTGCCGGACACCTGATCATTCTCTGTGGTCGCTACGAAGGGGTTGACCAACGCGTGCGAGCCTACGTTGATCTTGAGCTGAGCATTGGCGACTTTGTCCTCTCCGGCGGCGAGCCTGCCGCCATCGTCCTCTGTGACGCGCTCCTCCGCCTTGTCCCAGGTGCGATCGATGCCGCATCGCTCGCCGAAGAGTCATTCTCAACGAACATGCTTGAGTACCCGCAGTACACGCGCCCAGCCGAATACCGCGGGGTGGCGGTCCCTGAGATCCTCCTGTCGGGTAATCACGCTGCTGTAGCGGCTTGGAGGGGCGAGCAGGCACGCCAGCGGACGGCTGCCCGCCGCCCTGACCTCCTTGAAGGGGCACCGCCGGCCAAGAAGGGCGAGTAGCGGAGGGGTTCGCCCCCCTGTGCTATCCTCCCGCTTCGCACCAGCAGGATCCTGCTGAGCCAACACGGAGAACCCATGGATTTGATCCGAACGATCACGAACGAGCAGATGAAGCGCGATCTGCCTCCGATCAAGACCGGCGACACCGTCAAGGTGTCGGCGAAGGTGGTCGAGGGGAATCGAGAGCGCATCCAGGTGTTTGAGGGGACGGTCATGCGCCTTCGCGGCGGCGGACTTGGACTCACGATCACCGTTCGACGCATCGCTTCGGGCGTAGGGGTCGAACGAACCTTCAAGGTGCACAGCCCTCGCATTGAGAAGATTGAGATCGTTCGCCACGGAGTATCGCATCGTGCGCAGCTCTACTTCCTTCGCGATCGGGTCGGCAAGCAGTCATCGCTACGCGAAAAGCGCGCGGAGGTTGGCGAGATCCTCAACCCTGTCTACGTTGAGCCCGTCGTAGAGCCGGTCGTTGAGGCCGCTGTCGAAGAGGTAGCTGTTGCCGAAGCTCCAACGGCAGAAGTAGAGGCTGCGGTCGCCGCTGAAGAGCCGGTCGCACCCGCTGTAGAAGCGGCAGCACCAGAGGCTGAACCTGTTGTGGCCGCGGAGATCGCACCCGCCGCTGAAGAGACGCCTGCTGAAGAGACGCCTGCAGAAGAGCCAGCGGTAGCCGCGGCAGACGATTCGGAGCAGGCGAAGGCGTGACCTCCCCCCGGCCAAGCAGTGGCCGCGGACAAACAACACGCGAGCGAGAGATTCACCACGGCTCACCTGCACGTGCCGTTATTGGCATTGACGAAGTTGGGCTCGCCCCACTCGCTGGGCCTGTTGTTGCGTGCGCAATCCTCATGCCAGACGGCGAGCTCATTAGCGGCGTTCGTGACTCTAAAGCCCTGTCACGCAACCAACGTGAGCACCTTGATCCGATCATTCGTCGTGCAGCGGTTGCCTATGGGCTAGGTGCCGCTTCGGCGCGAGAGGTTGAACGATTCAATCCACGTGCTGCATCCCACCTTGCCATGCAACGGGCGGTCCACGCGCTTGAACGCCGCCTCGGTCGACGAATTGAGTTCGCGCTTGTCGACGGATCACCGGCGCACGAACTGAGTGCGCTCATCGGCCCACACGAGACCATCATCAAGGGAGACACCAGCGTCTATTCGATTGCCTGCGCGTCCATTGTTGCAAAGGTGCTTCGTGATCAGTTGATGGTGCGGCTCGCCGAGCGATATCCAGGCTATGGATGGGACTCCAATGCCGGATATCCCGCACCGCTCCATCTTGCCGCTCTTGATCAGCTTGGCGTAACCCCACATCACCGACGAACGTATGCCCCAGTTGCGGCGCAAATCGTCCGTAACGGCGGAGGGCCCGCCTAGCCAATACACGGACGGTACGCGCAACCGTTGAGTCTCTCCCTGTGTCGGACCATCGGGCGGATGTTGGAGCAGCAGCGGAACGAGAGGCGGCAGCCGCGCTCGCAAGCGCCGGCTGGCAGATCCTGGCGCGCAACTTGCGCGTCGGGGGATTAGAGATAGACATCCTTGCGCGTGACGAGACCGGCCGTCTGGTGGCGGTTGAGGTGCGTGCTCGGCTACGTGTCGGAGCGGCCACTCCAGCGGAGATCCTTGGCCAGAGGAAGCGCGCCGCACTGCGCCGCCAGCGTGAAGCGATCAGCGGGCTGACTCGCGTTGATCTTCTTCTGGTTGCTGGACCACCTGGGGAACGCCGCCTTCGCCTCG
>JAUMDJ010000019.1:0-4761 GCA_032121895.1 Chloroflexota bacterium
CTTGACCTCCTTGCGGCCGAAGGGATCGTTCCCGAGGCGGCCGAAGAGGAGCGCCTTTCGCTCTTCCGAGACTTTGTGAACTCACTCGACGGTGAACAGCCGAACGACGTGAAGGGGAGTGATCTGGAGCGTTGAGCTAGAGGAGCCGAACCCCCCGCGCGAGTGCACTCGCGCGGCGGAACCAGAGCGCACCACGAAGCGACCAGAAGTCACGCACCGCCGCAAACACCACGGAGGGCCGAGCGCCGCTGGCAGATCCGGCAACGCGCGGGAAGTGGGGAACACCAACCTCAACCATCTGCACGCCACGTGCCCGCAACTTGATCAGCAGCTCTGCGGAAAAGAATGCTCCGCTTGATGCAACAGCAACGCCGTGCAGCGCGGTGCGAGGAAAGAGCTTCATGGCGCAGTCCACATCGCGTACCGGGAGGCCAAACCAGACACGATTCGCGAGGCGATATATTGCTGCGTAGATCTTTCGTAGCACAGGATCGGCGCGCTTGATTCGGTAGCCGAGTGCAACCGTTTCGCTATTTGGCACGGCCGAGATAAGCGCTGCAAGATCAGCAACGCGGAACTGCCGATCCCCATCAGTGAACGAAATCCACTCGTAGCGCGCACCACCAAACCCAGAGCGGAGCGCCCCGCCGTATCCGCGATTGACGTCGTGTCGAATCAGACGGACAACATTCGGGTGGGCCGCTTCAATCCGCGCCGCGACGGCAGGGGTTGCATCCGTAGAGCCGTCATCAACAAGGATCACCTCATACCGCTCAGCGAGCGTAGGGAGTGCGCTCAGCGCCTCAGCAACAAGCGCGTCAAGGTTCTCCGCCTCGTTGTGACACGGAAAGAAGAGGGAGAGCTCGCTAATCGGTATCTGCACCTGCCCCCTCCACGGCTACACTCACCCCATGAGCACTGCGCTGATCGTCGTCTTCGCACTTCTGTTGCGCATGATCATCGCATACGTGTTCCTTCCGGCGAACGCCGGGTTCACCGCAGACCTCGAAGCATTTCGCTTCTGGGCGGCAGACCTTGGTGCGAACGGCCCGCTCGGCGCATATACACGCGGCTACTTTCTTGACTATCTCCCTGGGTATCTCTGGATCCTTTGGCCGCTTGGCGCACTTAGCGGTGCGCTCACAGGATCATTTGATCCTGGCGCGCTGATAAAGATTCCAGGGATCCTTGCTGACGGCCTACTCATCGTTGCCACGGTTCGGTTGGCGAGTGAGCTCGGTGCATCAACGCGCGCGCAGCGTGTGGTCGCCCTCCTCCTTGCGTTCACACCAATCACGTGGCTGAACTCTGCAGTCTGGGGACAGGTCGACGCCGTAGGAACGAGCGTGCTGGTCTTTGCAGCCACAGAGCTGATCAAAGGGCGCACCGTCCGCGCCGCTGCGCTGGCCGCACTCGCTGCGGTGATCAAGCCGCAGTTCGGAATCCTCATCCCCCTGATCGCGGTGATCGCACTCGTCCGCGCACGCCGCAGTGGCGACGTTTGGTCAATCCCGCTCGTCGCCCTCACCGGCACGGCGGTAGTCTCCGTCACCGCACTCCCATTTGGTCTAACCGTGATCGATGTGATCCAGAGGGTTGGAGAGGCAGCGGCAACGTACCCATACCTCAGCGTGAACGCGTGGAACCTATGGGCGCTCGCGGATAGTGGCGGGACAGGCATCATCCTGAACGGAGGCTGGGGGAGCGACACCACTCCGCTCTTTGGCCTCGGCCCCCCAGCACTGTTTATCGGGACACTGTTGCTCGTCATTGCGATCGCCACGGCAGGGTGGGCGGCACGACACGACGAGCGCACCAGAACGGTCGCCGCCCTCGCGCTGATCGCGATCGCCTTCTTCGTCCTCCCGACGCGCGTCCATGAGCGCTATCTCTTCCCCGCAGTTCCGCTCACCCTCGCGCTCGCAGCGGTGCTCCCACGCTGGCGTCTAATCGCCGCCTTAACCGCGCTGGTGTTGACCATCAACACCTGGGGGGTACTCACGCTCGCGTACCTTCAAAACCCAGGAATCCCTGACCTCGGACCAGCCACCGACGCACTTCAAACCCCAGCCGCAATCATCACAGCAGCCTTTGCCGCCACCGCAGCACTCTGCGCCGCGGGCTATCAACTTCTCCGGCTTCCAACTGGCGTGTCACGGGTGGTGCGACGAACGCCAGCGCGCACGCGCGAAGCAGACGAACACGTGCAAACAAGCGCTGCGCCGCGAGCGCGCCTCAACCGAATCGACCTCTGGATGGTCGTTGTCATTGCGGTCACCGCACTCTCGCTTCGCGGGTGGCGCGTGGGTGAGCCAACACGATTTCATTTTGACGAGGTCTATCACGTGCGCACCGCAACAGAGTTCATGCAGCACTGGCGGTACGGCGACCCTCATCCGATCTACGAGTACACACATCCGCACCTTGCGAAGTATGCGATCGCAGCAGGCCTCGAGAACTTTGGTGCACCACGCGTAGATGGAGGGAGCAGCTACGGTGCCCCGATCCTTGGGATCGCGTCACGACCAGAAGGCGCAATAGGTGCGTCGCGAATCTGGATTGCCACAGCAACCGGCATTGATGTGATCAATCCCGCAACACGCGCGGTGATTGGAACGATCAACGAACCGAGTGCTCGTGCACTTAGTGTGGCGGATGATGGATCGCTATGGGCTGTTTCTAGAAACGGTGACCTGCTGCACGCGGTTGGCGACACTGCTGATGGAGGGAACAGCACCCCGTTCACTCGATGGAGCACGAACATTGCTGACGTACGCGCGGTGCGCGGTCTTGGTGACGTTGCTTTGATCGCCACAGCGAGCGAAGTGATTCGTGTTGAGCGAGGTGTCATCACGGCGCGAGCCGTTGTCCCTGGCGTGCGTCAGATTGAGATCGTTCGCGTTGACGAAGCGAGCCACGTGGTGGCTGCAGGGAGTGCCGGCCTTACGCTTCTGCGCGCCGATGACCTTGGCGGCGCACAGATCACCGCCGTGACTGGAGGAGTGAACGCACTCGGAGGAGTGGACTGGTTTGACGAACCTCGCGTCTATGCCGCGGGACTCGACAGCATCTCTGTGTACACGCTTCGCGCGAACACACCAGCCGTAAGCGTGGCAACGATCAGCATCCCAGAGGCGTCGTTGATCATTGTGAACCGTGCAACGAGGATCGTGCACGCGGTGGCGCCGACCCGAGCAGCGAGTGGCGCCGCCGCGCTCTGGAGCATTGAGCCAAATGGAAACGCCTACTTTGCGGACACGGAACTTCGCAATCCAGCGGTGAGTGGTGGCGAGCCGCTCATGAGCGACAACGTGACAGGTGCCGTGATCGACGGATCTGCCGAGCTGCCGGACGGAGGGCGAGGAGAGCTGATCACCGCGTGGCCAAACGGCGAGATGGTGCAGGTTGCCGTGGGCGACCTCTCTGCAGGGTGGCGTTGGCCCGGAGTGATTGCTGGAGCGATCGCTGCCGCACTTCTTGCACTCCTCGCGCGGCTCCTGACGGAGCGCCGCGACGTTGCCGCGCTCACGGGCCTCCTCGCCCTGTTGGACGGCGCAGGATTCGTGCAGAGCCGCATCGGCATGAATGACGTCTACTTATTTGCGGCACTCTTGGCCGCCGCCTGCGCCTTTGTCGCCTGGCTACAAGGTCGCGCGCGTGGGGTTGTAGGGGGGAGCCTCCTCCTTGTTGCTGGCGTAGCCCTCGGCCTCGCACTCGCGAGCAAGTGGGTGGCCCTTTACGGGATTGGAGCGCTCGGGCTGATCTGGCTCGCGCGCAGTGCATGGGGGAGACTCGCCGCCCTGGCGGGTCTCACTGGGATCAGTGCGATCCTCCTCCCCCCCGCACTCTCTATCTCAGCGGAGGGGACGCGACTCCCGAACCTCCCCTTCCTTGCAGTTGCAGTGCTTCTGATCGTCGGCACGGTTGCAGCAGTCCGCCGAGCTGGCGGCATGAACCGTAAGGGTCTCGACCTACAGCGCGTCGGCGACGCCGTCTCTTCAGGCGCTTCGGCACTCCTTGTTGGAGCAACGCTCGTTGCACTCCCGCTTGCGGTCTATCTGATCAGCTATCTCCCATGGGCGGCGCTAGGAAACCAGATCGTTGAGGGTTGGCCGCTCGGAAACGACGGGAGAACACTCGCTGACCTCACCACCTCCATGTATCAGTATCACGACACGCTCCGCGTGGCGCACGCCGCAAGCTCGCCCTGGTGGGCATGGCCGTTTGATCTAAAACCCGTCTGGTTCTTTCAGGAGAGCTTCGCGGCGGCTGGCGGTTGGAGCGGCGCAATCTACAACGGAGGAAATGTTGCATCGCGCGTTCTCGGTCTTGCCGGCGCCGCGTGGCTTGCACGCCAGGCGTGGACCCAGAAGAGCTGGGGCCTTGCGAGCGCCGCCATCATCTTCTTTGCGCTTTGGCTCCCGTGGGCGCGCGTTGACCGCGCAGCGTTTCAGTACCACTACTTCCCCTCTTCACAAATTGCGCTGATCGCACTCGCACTTCTTCTCGCCGACCTGCGAAACGGAGCAGCACGCGCGGTTCGTCTGGCACAGGTTGGGCTCGCCGCACTGATCTTGGCCGCGCCATTTCTCTGGACTGCGACCCCGCTCTTGTGTGCCGCTGCAGGAGTTCTTGGTGTCTATGCGGAGAGCCAAGTCTGCCTCTCCTCTGGGCTCGCAACACCAGGACCAGTGATCGGTGCGTTGCTCTTGATCCCTGCCGCATACGCCGCGTGGTCGCTTCGTCACATCCGTGATCCCC
>JAUMDJ010000020.1:0-3008 GCA_032121895.1 Chloroflexota bacterium
GACGCGCCAGTCGTGTTGACCGTCTGGACCGATTATCAGTGCTCAATCTGTGGCACATGGGGGAATGGCGTTGAGCCGATCCTCTATGAGCGCTACATCACTGATGAGAAACTGCGCATTGAACATCGCCACTACTCATTCCTCGGGGAAGAATCATTTACGGCCGCGGTAGGTGCAGAGTGCGCTGCCGACCAAGGGAAGTTCTGGACGTTCCATGCGTATCTCTACGCAAACCAGAACGGACAGAACCAAGGAGCATTCAGCGCAGGGCGACTCCGTAAGATTGCCGAAGCTTCAGGGCTAGACCTTGCCGCATGGGATACGTGCGTCGCAGATCCAGCGGTTCGTGCCGCAGTTGACGCTGATGCGGAAGAGGCTAAGTCACTCGGCATTACCGGAACTCCAACGTTGATCATTGGCGACTGGATGGAGTCAGGCATTCCGACTCCAGAGGATCTCTACGCGCGCATTGACGAAGCGCTAGGGAACTAGTCCGCGTGTCGCGGGCGCACCGCATCAGCGCGCTTGCATCTGCAGTTGGCGTTGCGATCTCTGTCTACCTTCTCTCTATTCGTCTTATTGGAGTTCCTGCAATCTGTGGGCCGGCACTTGGGCCGTTCGGTGGCTGCTCTAAAGTTGAAGCGTCGGCATGGTCAAGCATTGGCCCAATCCCTGTTGCCGCGATTGGCATTGTGGGATCAGCACTCCTCCTTGTTGCAACTATTCTTCACGCGCGTACCCGCCGAGAAGACGTACTCGCTGTCTGGCTCTTTGCAGCACTTGTTGGTGCAGCCATTGAGATTGGCCTAATTGCAATTCAAGCCTTCTTGATTGGTGCATGGTGCCTGTGGTGCCTCCTCTATGGATCAACGGTGCTCGTTGGAGCCGCCACCGTGATCAGTGTGGTTCGTTCGTACGCGCGCGAAACTCGCGATCTAACTCGCCCCCCGCGCTGAGCTGCACCAGGTTACGCGGAGGAGCGATCTCCATCTCCTCAAAGAGCGCAATCGCGCGCCGCGCGGCGCGTCGCGCCCCAGCGAACGCGCCATCCTCAGCGAGCATCAGGGCGAGGCTCTCTAGTAGTTCGCCGCTCTCTGGATCAATGCGAGTGGCGCGAGCCGCAAGGTTGATCGCGCGATCGTAATCTCCTGCCGCATGTGCGGACTGGATTGCTCGTTCCACCATGGTCATGAGGCTGACCTCAATCGTCCCGCGATAGCGCTGCACCCACGGCTCAAAGGGGAGCTCCGAGCCAAACGCGCCGCGGTAGTCATCGAGTAACCCCTCAATCTCCTCGGTGCGAGGTCGGATGCGGATTCGGTTGAGGCGTGCGGTAAGGGAGGCCGAATCAAAGCAGACCAGTTCTGGGTGCATGGAGACGATCTCCGCTTCATGGCGCACATACGGCGTCGCTCCCCCTTCTGGCGATGCGTCGTAATCTGGGTCGATCGCTCGTCTCAAGTGATAGATCGCCTGGTTTAACGAGTTCAAGCCTGCCTGCGCGTCAGCCTCCGGCCAAAGCGCATCAATCGCTTCGTCACGCGTCGCCGAATGTCGCGGCCGCGTGGCGAGGTAAGTCAGTAGCGCGAGTGAACGTGGCCGGATTGCGGCCCCATCGACCGTGCGTCCATCAATCTCCATGTGGAGGGGTCCAAGGTCGTGAATGAAGACACGACGATCTTGCTCACGCGGCATCTCACGCACGTGCGTGCGCTGCGTGCCCGGAGGGTGCGGCAGCCCTGTAGCGATCTCGCCTGGGAGGGAGAGTGCCGCAGCAATCATTTTCGGGATCTCCCACCCTTCGCGACCAAGCTCATCATCCTCTGCAGGGGCGATCAGGAGCCCTTCACCCCAGAGTGACTGAAGCATGTGCAGGTTCGTTGTTTCGCTTCGCTCCTCTGCCAGCCGCCGCAGCAGTGGTTCGCATCCACCGACCACGTCGCGTCGGATGAAGTCATCAAGATCACGCGTTGAAGAGCGGTCATCTGCACGAGAGAGCCACGCGGAGAGAATGCCACCGTTGCCAGCGGCACCACGCCGCACCTCTTCAAGTTGCGAAGGCGTACCTCGCCACCCGCGCGCCTCCGCAATCTGACGCGTCTGCTGGGGTGAGACGCGCAGCGCCACCGCGCCAACCTCAAGAACCGCGCGCTTACTGCGTGCTGTGGCGAGCCGTAGCGCTGCACGTCGTCGTCCAATGAAGATCACTCGTGACCCATCTGGGTCTCGCTCCGCAATGGCGCGGAGCATCGCGAGTGATTCAGGATCTTCCGTGAGCGCGTCAGTGTTATCGATAATCAGCGTGAGAGATGCATACGGGGCAGCAAGATCCGCACAGAGCGAAGCGGCACACGTGTCAATGCGGCTCTTCTTTCGTGCTGCACGACCAAGTCGCGGCAACCAGATCCCACCGTCGTCTTCGGCCGCAAGAAGAAGAGCATCCGACAGTCGCTCGGCACCACGGATCCAGCGGACTGGCGTGCCGAGACGCGATGCCCATGACGCGACCGAACTGCTCTTCCCATAACCGGCGCTCCCAGCGATCACCCCAAGGCCTCCCGCCTCCAGTCGATCAAGCTCCCGCTCCAGCCGTGGCCGCTCCGCGCTGAACTGCATCTGCTTTCGCATGGCCCTCTCCCTTCCACGCCGTCGCAGCGGGTGCCGCGAATCGGCTGCGGGGATAGTGAGGTGTTCCCATGTATCAATCGCGTACCAGGTCGGTATTTGTCTCCCGCGCCCACGTATGATCAAACCATGGGAAAGAGGAGGCTAATCATTGACTGCGACACGGGGACGGATGACGCCGTCGCGCTGATGCTCGCGGCGCTTCACCCTGAGATTGACCTTGTTGGCGTGAGTACGGTGTTCGGAAATGCGCCGCTGACCGCAACGACCACCAACAGCATCTCCGTGCTGGATCTGATCGGCCGCTCAGATATCCCCGTGCACGCAGGGCTGCCTCGACCACTCGTCCGGAAGACGATGCCCGCGGAGCGCTTCTTCAAGGC
>JAUMDJ010000021.1:0-2008 GCA_032121895.1 Chloroflexota bacterium
GGCGCTGCGGTCACCGGACCGAACGCAGCACCAACCCAGGCGCGCGTGCAGGCGAGTCGTCCACTGAAGTTATCGCCGCCAAAGAGTGACGCGCCAGCAACGCGGCAGCTCGTGCCGCTTGGGAGCGTGACGCGCTGACCAAGCAGCAGCATCGGTCGCCAGCCGGCGGGGTCGTCTGGGCCAGCAACGAGTTGCGCACGCGCAGTTGCCACGTACTCGAAGATCTCGCTGACGTCGTCTGGGCTGATGCTGCCGCGCACGAGCGCCGGGCCAAGGTTCCAGTCGCGCACCTCCCCGGCGGCGTTGCGGTCGGCCCAGGCGTACCAGCGCATGGCGGCGAGTGTCGCCAGTTGAGTGGCAACCTCCGCGCCCGCGTCAATGACGCGAACTGTGATCGCGGAGAGGATGCGCTGCGCGCGACGGATTCGATTGGTGTCACCGTCATATTTTCGTGCGCGCGCGAAGCCGGTCCAGAGGTTGCTTGGAACATCAAAGATGCACCTTTCGGCACTCCGCCC
This sequence comes from Chloroflexota bacterium, assembly GCA_032121895.1. GTDB lineage: Bacteria > Chloroflexota > Limnocylindria > Limnocylindrales > Limnocylindraceae > Limnocylindrus. The sequence goes on from JAUMDJ010000021.1 coordinate 519, forward strand.
AGTGACAGGGCACGAGTCAGGAACAAAGTACGGACTGGTCGTGCGTACCGTGCTTGTCTCTGGTTCACGACAGTTTGCGTATGCCCAGGCGTTGCGCACGCCAAAGCGATCAACACTCCCTGGACGCAAGAAGAGGAGATCGCCGTACTTCGCATTGGAACGGAGACTGCGATCGATGTATCTCATCTCGTTCCCGATCCTGAGCCGATTCGTACGACACGAGGCGAAGCGACTCTTGTCATCCAAGTGGATGAGCGTTGGTGCAGGGGCGAGGCGGTCGAGTGCCGCTCCGAGTACATCCGCTCCCCCGAATGTGGCGAGCACCCAATCATCAATCTCGATGTTGAACGCGTAGGCGAGGTTTTCGCGCACCTTCTCTGCGGCGAGAGATGAGCGCTCCCATGCGCGCAGCGCTGGTGTTGCCTTCATACAAAGCTGGGCGTAGACGTAGAGCGCATTCACCTTGGTGTTGAAGCGCGTGCTCTTCGGCCTGCAGAAGTCGCGGGCGAGCGAAGGCTTGAGCGGGAAACGCTCCATGTCGCGCGGGATGCTCAGTGCCGCCGCCTCTCCGGTGGCCGGATCCACAGTGAGGAGCGTCATCGTGTCGGTTCGCTCGGTGCCAGCACGGTTGCGCGCTTGACCGAGTTCAACATCTGCAGCGTTTGACCAGATGTACGGATAGAGGTCGCGTGCTGCCGCTCCCTCCACGCTCGCCGCACTCACCTTTGACTCGAGACTGCTGCAGCGTTCCGCCCCAAGTGGCGATCCAAGTTTGCGACAGCGCTTGTCGCTCCCTAAGAAGAGGATCGTGTAGCGACCATCGTCACCAAGGAGTTCACCAGTCGCAGTGGTGCTGAGCTCGCTCGTCGCCGCCATCCGCGCGCTCTCTGGACTCGAAGTATCCGGACGCGCAGAGGCGACACCCGCCCAGACGGCGGTGGAGAGAGTGATGCCAGCAAGGAGGGCGAGCGCTGCCCTGAGTGGCGCGCCGCGGTTTCCCGCGGGCGTCACATCATCACCAGTCCGCCGTCCACTCCTAGCACCTGGCCGGTGACGTACGAAGCTTCGGGTGAGGCGAGGTAGATCACCGCAGCGGCAATCTCGTGCGGTTCGCCGAAGCGACCGAGTGGCGTCTGTGCCTTCACGCCATCTTTAATGGCGTCTGGGAGGTCGGCGGTGAGCTCGGTCGTGATGAAGCCTGGCGCCACCGCGTTGACGGTGATGCCACGGCTCGCCACTTCGCGTGCCGTTGCTTTGGTGAGGCCGATCATTCCCGCCTTCGCCGAGCTGTAGTTCGCCTGGCCGGCGTTTCCCGCTTGGCCGGAGACGCTCGTGATGTTGATGATGCGTCCACTCTTTGCGCGCAGCATCTCCTTCACCGCCGCCTTCGTCATGTAGAAGGCGCCGGAGAGGTTGGTATCAATCACTTCGCGCCACTGCTCTGGCGTCATGCGCAGGATGAGCGTGTCGCGTGTGATCCCTGCATTGTT
>JAUMDJ010000022.1:0-2695 GCA_032121895.1 Chloroflexota bacterium
CGTCCTCCTATTTGACCTTGCTCCAGGCAGAGTTTGCCGCGTTTCACCCCACCAGCGAACCGAAGCTCGCGGTGGACTCGTCTCTGTGGCACTAGTCCGCGCCTCGCGGCGGACGGGCGTTACCCGCTGCCTTACACCTTGGAGCCCGGACTTTCCTCGAACGAGCCCGAAGGCTCGCTCGCGACCGTCCGACCATCTCGCCGGAGGGGGAGTCTAGCGCGCCGCGACCTCCACGACGAGCCCATCAAAGCCGGCGAGCACCCCGTCTGGGAGACGTGCGGAGAGCTCCTGATAGTCAAGGTCGTGATCAAGGTGGGTGAGGATTGCGAGTCGTGGCCCCAACGCGGCGATCAAGGCGAGTGCCTCCTCCACCGTCTGGTGCGTTGGGTGTGGCAGATCACGAAGGGCAGAGACGATCAACGTGTCCAGGCCGAGCAGCCGCTCGCGTGATGCTGGCGAGACGGCAGAGACATCAGTGAGATAGGCAACCGCGCCACTTCGCCACCCGTGCGCTGGTCGACGGCCGTGAATCAGCGGGATCGCCTCAAAGGCGCGTCCGCCGAGTTGCACATGCGGCACCGCCTCCATCAGGCGCAGCGAGGGGATGCCGTGACCCGGTGCAGTACGACCGTCAAAGGCGTACTCCCATCGGCGCAAGAGTTCCGTGCACGTTTCAGGTCCCGCGCCAACATCGAGCACCTCTTCCTGCGCGTCGGTATACGCACGCAGCTCATCAATGCCACCTGTGTGGTCGACGTGAATGTGGGTGATCAGCGCACCGTCCAATCGCGTGATCCCGCTGCGCATCGCTTGCTGTCGAAGGTCCATGCCAGGATCAATAATCACCGCTCGCGACGTTGCGGTAGGAACATCACGCCACTCCATCAGCAACGAACTGCGAAGTCGCTGATTGCGCACATCCTTTGAGATGCAGACTTCGCAGCGACAGCCGACGCGTGGCACGCCACGAGACGCCCCAGTTCCAAGAAGTGTCAGCGTGGTGGCAGAACCACTTGATCCACCGTCGTCGCTCGCAAGGCCTTCTGGCAGCGACGTCCCTCGCGAGCGCGCAACGTCATCTGGGCGGCGCACCACCCACGCGGGACCACCTCGGAGTGCGCGATCAAGACCTTCGTTCGCAAGTGCATCGGCCTGATGATTCTCCTCGCGCGGGACATGCGCTGCGCTCCACACGGCAAACCGCGTGAGGCGAGCGCGCGCTTCGTCGCAGAGCGGCGCGAGCTTCGCATCGCGCACACGCCACCTGCCGTTGAGTTGTTCGACAACGAGCTTGCTGTCAAGGAAGAGTTGCAGTTCAGACGCTCCGAGTTCAGCGGCAAGCTCAATTGCCGAGATGACCGCCTTCCACTCCGCAACGTTGTTCGTGGTTGTCCCGATCGCGGCGGAGATGGTGGCATCAGGCTGCGCGGAAGGGTGATCGGCGCCGTCACGCGACGCGTCGTAGAGTGCAACGCCAATGGATGCTGGGCCCGGATTCCCTCGGCAGGCGCCGTCCGTTCGACCGATCAGCGCGCGCATCGCGCGCTAGCCGCGAGAACCGATCGCCGTAGAAACCTCGAGGATCGCCTTCGTGATGTTGATTCCGCGAGGGCAGGCGTCAACGCAGTTGAAGGTGGTGCGACAGCGCCAGACACCATCTTCGTTGCTCAAGACCTCCAGGCGCTCCTCTGCCCCCTGGTCACGTGAGTCAAAGATGAATCGGTGCGCGTTGACGATTGCTGCAGGCCCAACGTATTCGGGCTGCGCCCAGAAGCTTGGACATGAGCTCGTGCATGCGGCACAGAGGATGCACTTGGTGGTGTCGTCGTACACGTCCCGCTGCTCTTGGGACTGCAGGCGCTCCCCCGTCCCCTCCGGCTCGTCGGCAATAAGGAAGGGGAGCACCGAGCGGTATTTGCCGAAGAATTCGTCCATATCTACGACGAGGTCCTTGACGACAGGGAGGCCGGGGAGTGGTGCAACGCTGATGCTCTTCCCGAGCTGCTCAACGCGAACCTTACAGGCGAGGCGGTTTCGCCCATTGATCAAGAGTGCGTCAGAGCCACAGACACCGTGGGCGCATGAGCGTCGGAAGGTGATGCTCCCGTCGAGCAACTCCTTTGCACGGGTCAGCACATCGAGCACACGATCCATTGGCTCGACGGGGACTCGATACGTCTCCCAGTGAGGGGCGGTGTCCTTCTCAGGATCGAATCGCTGGATCTTTAGTTCAACATCCATCAGGCCACCTCTAGTAGACACGCGGCTTCGGCTCAAACTTGGTGATCGTCACTGGCTTGTAGTCAATCTTGGTTGCTGGAGCTTCGTCAGCACCGCGCCAGACCAGCGTGTGCGCAAGGTACTTCTCGTCATCGCGCTCAGGGTAGTCCTCACGGCTGTGCGCGCCACGCGACTCCTTACGCGCCAGGGCGGAGACGGCGGTCGCCTCAGATGCATCGAGCAGGTAGCCGAGTTCGCGCGCTTCGAGAAGGTCGGTATTGAAGACGCTCCCCGTATCCTCCACGCGCACTCGCTGGTACTCACCCTTCAGCCGCTGGATCTCCTTCACCGCGTTCGTGAGGAGTGTCTCGTCTCGATAGACGCCAACGCCCTCCATCATCACGTCAGCCAGTGCACGGCGGATCTCTGCCGGTCGCACACCTTCAGGTCGTGTGGAGAGGGCGAGCATCTCGTC
>JAUMDJ010000023.1:0-2628 GCA_032121895.1 Chloroflexota bacterium
GCCGCTGCGCCGCTGATCACTCTGCCGCCGCTGGTTCGAGTGCGGCGTCCGTTCCGTGCCACGTTAGACCTCGACGACGACCGGCACCACGAGTGGTCGTCGCCTCGTCTCTCGGCTCAAGAATCTAGAAACGGCTTCGCTAAGCTGCGCCTTGATCAGCCCTGTCTCCGCACTGCGATCACTCTTATGTTGGATCGCCTTCAGCGCGATGCTGATCGTTGCCTCAACCAGCTTGTTGTCCTCATCACCGTTTAAGAATCCTCGCGTTACGAGCACTGGGCGCCCGACTGGCTTTCCTGACTGCGCATCAACCGTCGCGAAGATCACAACAATCCCGTCATCAGCAAGGGTGCGTCGGTCCCGAAGCACGATCTCGCTAATCTCGCCAACCGAAGACCCGTCAACAAAGACAGCGCCGTGAGCAACAGGCGTCGTACGACGTGCGCTCCCGTCCGCATAGAATTCAATCGGCGTGCCGTTGTCGATGATGAAGACGTTTGACGCACTGACACCCATCTGTGTGGCGAGCCGACCGTGCGCCACCTGCATCCGCATCTCTCCGTGCATTGGCACGAAGTGTCGCGGCTTTGTCAGCGCGAGCATCATCTTGAGCTCCTCCTGTGACGCATGTCCGGAGACGTGCACTTGGGCGATTGAGTGGTAGATCACGTTCGCACCAGACTTGAAGAGATTGTCGATCGTTCTTCCAACCGCCTCTTCATTCCCAGGGATTGGCGAGGCCGACACGATCACGGTATCGCCGTTCTGAATCTCCACATTGCGATGTTCCCCGTTAGCCATCTTCGCGAGACCTGCCATCGGTTCGCCTTGCGCCCCTGTGGTTGCAATGACGAGCGGCTCCTTACTCCTCCGGCCAATCTCCTCTTTCGCGATCAGTGGGGTTGGGAAGGTGAGATATCCAAGATCTCGCGCGATCTTTACGTTCTGCTCCATGGATCGCCCAACAACTGCGACCTTGCGTCGGAACTCCCCCGCCGCATCAAGGACCTGCTGAATCCGCGCAATGTTTGAGGCAAAGGTCGCCACGATCACACGACCAGGCGCATCGCTGATGATTGACTTGAAGGCTTGGCCAACCACCTGTTCGCTTGGCGTGTAGCCTGGTGCTTCCGCACGAGTGCTGTCGGAGACAAGTGCCAAGACGCCCTGTGCGCCGAGTCGCGCGAGGATTGCGAAGTCGGCCGCCTTCCCGTCCGCTGGCGTCTGATCAAACTTGAAGTCGCCCGTGTGCACAACAGTCCCTACTGGCGTATGGATCGCATACCCCATTGCATCAGGGATTGAGTGCCCGACACGGAACGGCTCAATCACGAACGGCCCAATCTCAATCTGATCGCCCGGGTCAAGAGGACGGAGTGGATTTGCGGTGACCTTGTACTCCTTGAGCTTGTTGGCGAGAAGTCCTCGCGCAAGCGTGCTCGCGTACACGGGCACTCCTGGCAACTCAGGGAGGATGTGCGGCAGCGCGCCAACATGGTCTTCATGTCCGTGCGTGATGAGAACCGCCTTGACCGCACTCTTTCGCTCGCGCAGGTAGGTGATGTCCGGAATGATGATGTCGACGCCGAGCGTGGTCTCGTCAGGGAATGCGAGACCGCAGTCGACCAGGATGATCGTCTCCTGGTACTCGTAGAGGTAGAGGTTTTTTCCGATCTCCCCCATTCCGCCAAGGGGGATGAGTCGGAGTGGTGGCCCGCTTGGGGCCGCGCGGTCCGGACGCTGTCCTTGCGCAGGGCGTTGACCCGTTGGCCGTGCCGGCGCAGCTGGTCGAGGCTGCGGCCGCCCCTGCTGGCGCCCCTGCGGACGTGCGGGAGGGCGCTGCCCCGAAGTTCCGGAGCCACGCTGTCTCATTCGGCCTCACTTTCAAAGAGGCGGAGCTGTGCCCGCTCCGCAGTAGGTTCTTGCTGCAACAGCCTAGCCTCCCCCGCTCCTCCGCGAGCGGAGGCCCAGCGAACACGTGCCGCAGGGAGTTCTCGGACCAGCGCACCCATATCCCGCTCGAGCGTTGGGCGCAGCGCGCCGTTGTGGAGCGCTGCAGCGGGGTGGTAGAGCGGGAAGAGGGTCGCGCCGAGCGGAAGCCCAACCCCACCCTCCAGTGGGTTCCCGTGGACTGCGGAGATCTTCGCGTCTGGGGCGAAGGCGCGGAGGGCATGACGGCCGAGCGGAGCAACCATCACGGGGCTCAAAAGAGCGAGTTGGCGCTCCAGGAACGGTGCGCAGGCGGCGATCTCCTCGGGTGCTGGGTCGCGGTTCTCGGGTGGGCGGCACTTCACCACATTCAGCACGAATACATCCTCTCGCGTGCGCCCAGTGAGCCCGAGGAGGAGATCGAGAAGCTTTCCGGCTGCCCCAACGAACGGTCGACCGACTGCATCTTCGCTCGCACCAGGGGCCTCTCCGACGAAGAGCAACTCGGCGCTCGCGCTCCCCTCGCCTGGGACGCTGCGAGTTCGTGATGAACCGAGGGGGCAGGCCCGACAGGATTCAATCTCGTGCGCGAGCGTGGCGAGCGCCGCCGCTCGCCCTTCAGGCACGCGGCGCGCTTCCCCAGAGCAGCTGGCGCTGAATCAGCAGCTCGGCGATTTGTACCGCATTCGTCGCAGCACC
>JAUMDJ010000024.1:0-2683 GCA_032121895.1 Chloroflexota bacterium
AAGATCGAATTGTGAAGCGAGCCTTTGCCGCCGCTGCAAAAGGCTGCATCTGCCCACCAAAGGTCCCGCTTTGTGGGTGTGGCGTGAAACCCTCACTGCGACTACTTACGGACAAGCCGCTCACCGCATCTGAAGAAGAGGTTGCGCGAAATCCACGGAGCCGAAGTGCAAAGCTACGCGTCGCTGAGCGCATTGAGGTGGCGGCATGACGGCGATCGGTCGACCGCTGCGCGGTGCACAACTGATCGCTCCGATTGCGCAGCAGCGCGTCCCTGATGGGCGGCTTGCTGCGGCTGCACGACAGCGCGCCGCAATTCGGCAGGCGTTCCAGCCGCTCGCGCAGCCAAACGGCACCGGCTCAATTCGAACCAGCCCTCGTCCAGCGGCTGGCGCGGCACGTCCTCGGACAGCGATCACTGCAGGGGCGCTCCCTCGCGGCCGCATTGGCGTCTCCGCGTGGAGCGCAACGCAGCGCACTGGTCTCTTCGGACTTCAGCTCGCGCGAGTTGTCACGGGGGGTGCGCTGGTCTTTGCGGCACTGTTCGTCGCGCTTATCCTCAGCCTTGAAGTCACCACCTCCGCCGCTCGCATTGAACGACTGAAGAACGAGCAGGCGAAGATCGTTGAGCAGATCCGTGCCGGCGAAACTGAGATGAGTCGCGTGGGGCGAGAGCCAGCCGTTCGACGTCGCGCCTTTGAACTCGGGATTGGGCAGCTTACCGATCCGCTGATCGTGGAGGAGCGCTGAGATGAGCGGTGACCCGCGAGCCGTCCGCACGGATCGCGCTGGGCGTGGCCTCGTCATTGGGATCGCTCTCGTCCTCGCGGGGGCGCTCTGCCTTGGGCGTCTGGCGCAGTGGCAACTGATTGATCGGGATCGGCTCCTTGACGTTGCTGGGAGCAGGTTGAGCCTCTCGCAAAGCGCCGAACCACTCCGCGGCACCATCATGGATCGGACCGGTTCCGTTGTGCTTGCGGCCACGGTGATGCGATATCAGCTGATTGCCGAGACCAGTGCGCTGACAGACGTAGAGCGATCGGCGATTGAGTCGACACTCCTCGAGGTTCTCGCGCTTGACGATATTGATGCCACACGACTTCGCGCTGGGCTCGCGGCGCGTCGTGCTTGGAGCCTCCTCCTCCCGGCCCTTGATGAGCCGGCTGCCGAAGCGGTGCGTGCCGCGTCGTCCGCAGGGCTCCTCCCTGGGATCTCACTGCGCGAAGTGCGAACGCGACTCTACCCGCAACCTGGTGGCGCCTCTGAGACAAGCCTCGCGAGTCACATCCTTGGATTCGTCAATGGCGCTGGAACCGGCCAATACGGAGTAGAGGAGTACTACAACGATCAACTTGGGGGGAGCGCGCAAGTCACGCGACTTGAGCGCGCGGGAGACGGCATTGAACGACCGGTGATTGTGAGCGAGGCGCGTGAAGGCGTGGATCTTCAGCTCAGCATTGATGCAGGCCTTCAGACACTTGTGGAGCAAGAGGCAGCAGCAGCGGGCGTGGCAAATCAGGCCGAATCGGTCAGCGTGGTCATCATGGATCCCTACTCGGGTGACATCCTCTCGTCCGCGTCATGGCCTTCGTATGATGCGAACCGCTACGGCGTCGTCGCCGCACGCGACCCATCACGCTTTATTGATCCAGCGATCAGCAGCGTCTACGAGCCAGGATCGGTGATGAAGGCGATCACCAGTGTGGCTGGACTTGAGAGCGGATCCTATTCGCCCTCCACCATCATTGCTGATCAGTCAGTCCTTAAACTCGACCGCGGCGTCAATGAGGTTCGCAATGCGGATCGACGCTCTAAGGGTCAGTTGACTCTCGCGGCTGCCTTCGCGCACAGTCGGAACATTGTCTTCTCAAAGATTGCGCTCTCCTTGGGGGGGAGCACGAGTGAGGCGTCACAGAGCCTCTATGGGACGTGGCTCAAGTTTGGCTTCGGTGGAAAGACAGGGATTGATCTCGCGAGCGAGAGTCAGGGCCTTGTCAACAGTCCGGACCAGCAGCGGTGGAGCGAACTCGATCTTGCGAATGGCTCTTTCGGTCAGGGCATTGGAACAACGCTGATCCAACTCGCCACCGCCTACTCTGCGATGTTGAACGGTGGTGTCCTTGTTCGGCCGCGTGTTGTCCAGGCGGTGAACGGAGTTGAACAACCCATCATCACCAGAGGGAGGGCCACTACGCCGAGAGTGTCATCGCAGATTGTCGAGATGAGCACAGGCCTTACCAAGCTGGTCCCAATCTATTACCGCCTTGCAAACATTCCGAACTACGCGTCTGGCGGGAAGAGTGGCACCGCACAGATCTGGCTGAACAAAGAGCTCAACGGCGGTGAAGCAGGTTGGGATAAGCGCCACTACAACTTCAGTTATGTCGGCTGGATCGGCCAGACTGCGCCAGAGTACGTGATCGCCGTCTCGCTTCGACGCGTGCCACCCGTGGTGAATCGCGTGGGCACGATCCTCAACAACATCGAGTCCTACGAACTCTTCCGTCGGGTCGCGGAGGATCTCACGGTGCTCTTCAAGATGGCCCCCGCGGCTCCTTCGTCGGGTCGCGGCATGACTTCCCCCGCCCACCGCAGGGCACCGGAACCCTCCGCTCTGGTGGGTCTGTCGGTGGGCGGGGACCCTCTTCGCGTCGAGCGAGCCACACGGCGGACATGAGCGTGGCT
>JAUMDJ010000025.1:0-1675 GCA_032121895.1 Chloroflexota bacterium
CCGTGGTCTCAAGGGCGCGGACCTTCCCTGAGATCGCCCCTGCGACAACCGCGTCACCAATACGAAGGGTCCCAGTCTGCACGATCACCGTTGCGATTGGACCACGCCCTTTATCGCGTTGCGCCTCAATCACGGTGCCGATCGCTGGGCGTGAGGGGTCCGCCTTGTAGTCACCAAGCTCAGCGACGAGAAGGACCATGTCCAGCAAATCGTCAAGGCCGACCCCAGTTTTCGCGGAGACTGCAACGAGCGGAACATCACCGCCGTACGCCTCAACGAGCACGTTCGCTTCAGCAAGATCGCTCTTCACTCGCTCTGGATTCGCGTCAGGCTTGTCCACCTTATTCATGGCAACGATGATCGGCACGTTTGCTGCGCGGGCGTGGCTGATCGCCTCTTTTGTCTGAGGCATCACCCCATCATCTGCGGCCACCACAATGATGGCGATGTCCGTGACACGTGCACCACGGGCCCGCATTGCAGTGAATGCTTCGTGGCCGGGAGTGTCAAGGAAGAGAATGCTTCGATCCCCGCGCTTCACCAGGCTCGCGCCGAGGTGCTGCGTGATTCCGCCGCGCTCCCCCGCTGCTACGGTCGTCTTTCGTAGCGCGTCGAGGAGGCTCGTCTTTCCGTGGTCGACGTGTCCCATCACGGTAACGATCGGTGCACGCGGCTCAAGGGCTGCGGTTGCCGACTCCTCAAAGAGAATCTGCTTGGTTGCCGCGGGTGGAGCCTCAGGTGCCTCTGTAGGGGCCTCTTCCACCTCTTCTGGTTCTGGCTCTGCCACATTGAATCCAAGCTCTGTTGCAATCAACGCGGCTGTTTCGCGATCAATCCCTTGGTTCATGGTGGCGAAGACCCCACTGCGGATTAGGGGGTTGATGATGTCGGCCGGGTTGACTCGGAGGATCTGTGCGAGTTCGCCGACGGTCATTGACGGTGGCAGCACCAGAATTCCTGTCTCATGCACCTGCAGCGGCTTCGGTGGCCGCGGTTCAGGGTTCGCGCGGTCAGGTCGAACGGGTCGCACGCTCCTTCTCTGCTTTGTCATGCTCCCCTCCTTTCGCTCGTTGTCTCTATCCAGGCGCGACGCGCCTGATCGATCACATCAATCTCTTCATCGCTTACCGGGCCACGCAGGCCCTGACGGATCCCTGCATGAAGACCAGCCTCATGCGAGCCACTACAGATCCACACTCCGCGTCCGCCACGCTCTCCAGTACGCAGCGCACCGTCTCCGTCCCGACTGATTCGCAGCAACTCTTGCGTGGCAAAGCGCCGCCTGCAAAGCACACACGTGCGCTCCGCCGCTCTGCGCGTACCTATGCCTCACCCTCTACCGCGACCACCTCAGCGCCTTCCGGAGCAACCACCGCTGGGCTGCCGGTTCCGTCACTTGCGATATCAATGCGGTAGCCAGTTAGGCGCGCAGCGAGTCGGGCGTTCTGCCCTTCGCGGCCGATCGCCAGCGAGAGCGCGTGCTCTGGAACGGTGACGACTGCAGACTTTGCGTTCTCATCAACAACAACAGAGACCACTGGAGCTGGTGAGAGCGCCCGGCCGATCATCTCTGCGGGATCATCGGTGAAGGCGATGATGTCAATCTTCTCTCCACCGAGTTCTTCAACCACGGCTTGCACACGTGCGCCACGCTGGCCAACGACGGTGCCGACTG
>JAUMDJ010000026.1:0-1770 GCA_032121895.1 Chloroflexota bacterium
CGCTTTCGCACGAGGTTGCGGAGATCGCGAACCTCGCTCCAGATGATCATCAGCCGTACGTTGGGCGGTCTGCGTTTGCGCATAAGGGTGGCGTGCACGGCGCGGCACAGGTGAAGACGCCGCGCGCCTATCAGCACATTGACCCCGCACTCGTGGGGAATCGCGGCCGCCTGGTCGTCTCCGAGCTCGGCGGGAAGGCGAACACGGGGAGTCGCGCCGCAGAGCTCGGCGTGGAGCTCGCAAACTCTGGCCTCGACTCAAAGACGCTCTCGGCACTCGTCAAGGAGATGGAGGCCGGCGGCGCAAGCTACGAAGGAGCAGAAGCGTCATTCGAACTGCTCGTTGAACGCCATAAGCCCGGGTACGCTGCGCCATTCAAGATCATGGACTTCACGGTGATCGTGGAGCAGCACGAAGGGAGCGCGTCTCGCGCGCAGGCAACGGTGCGCGTGCAGGTTGGCAACGAGGATCTGCACACTGCTTCCGACGGGAACGGCCCCGTGAACGCACTCGACCGCGCGCTGCGCAAGGGGCTCGGCGCCTTCTATCCGCAGTTGGATGCGGTACACCTTGTGGACTACAAGGTACGTATCCTTGATGGTGAGTCCGCCACGGGTGCGAAGACGCGCGTGGTCATTGAATCGGTTGCTGGTGGTAACGCCTGGTCCACCATGGGCGTGGGCGAGAACATCATTGCTGCATCGGCGCTCGCCCTCGCAGATTCGTTGGAGTATGCGCTGCTGAAGGGTGACGCTGCAGTCGCGCGCCGATCTGAGCGCAACGTTCCTGGCTCGCGCTAATGAGTGGGAACGTCCGCGTTGCGTATTCGGGTGAGCCCGGCGCATTTGCAGAGGATGCACTCATCGCCTTCTTTGGTGAGTCAGCGACAAGTCTCCCCGTTGGCTCGTTCGGCGAGGTTCGCGAAGCGCTCCTAGACGGCCGCGCCGAGTTCGGCATCCTTCCGATTGAGAATCTGGTGAACGGCACCGTTCGAGAAACGCTCGACTTGGTCCGCGACGGTGCGCTGGAGATTGTGGGGGAGTCGGTAGTTCCCGTAAACCTCGTCCTTGCTGCGCTCCCTGGTGTCACCATTGATGAGGTGACGCGCGTCTACAGTCACGCCCAGGCACTCGCGCAATCCGAGCCGTTCTTGCGCACGCGAGCGTGGCAACTCCTCTCCACGTACAACACGGCGGGAGCCGGCGCCTCAATCCGTGAACGAAGTGAGCGCGATGCGGCCGCCGTCCTCTCTCCCCGTGCGGCGAAGCTGCACGGCCTGGTGGAGCTTGCGAGCGGCATTGAGCGAGATCCAGGGAACCGCACCCGCTTCTGGGTGCTGCGCACCAAAGGGAGCACCGCTGAACTGAGCGCGCGCACAGGCGCGCCGCGCACCACCCTGCTGGTGGGCGTCCCGAATGTCCCGGGGGCGCTGCTCGCGGTGTTGCAAAATTTTGCGGAGGCAGGCGTGAATATGAGCAAACTTGAATCGCGACCGAGCCAAGTGGGCGACTGGGAGTACGTCTTCTGGATCGATCTTGACGCGGGGGTGAGTGAGCCTGCGCTCCAGGGTGTGCTCCGTGAGCTGGAGGTGGTGACGAGCGAGCTGCGCATCTTGGGGAGTTATCCGCGCGGCGCCGCCCTTTAAGCGGCGCAACACCCAAAGCGGCAGCGGCACTCGGCTAGACTCGGCTCATGAAGCCACAGAAGATCTTGGTCGCCGGTTCCTGGGAGGAGTCGCCGCACCCACATGAGATCCGCTCTCCGTTTGAT
>JAUMDJ010000027.1:0-2419 GCA_032121895.1 Chloroflexota bacterium
TCAGCGTTCCTGCAACGATCAGCACATCTGCTTGTCGAGGAGATGCGCGGAATGGAAACATTCCCCAACGATCAATATCGTTCTTTGGTGTTGCGGTTGACATCATCTCAATCGCGCAACAGGCGAGCCCGGAGAGGAGCGGCCAGAGGCTGTTCGCGCGGATCAAGTCAAGGACAACGTCTGCCTTGGTGGGAATTGCGCCGAGAGCGCCGCTCCAGCGCGCATCATCCACGCGACCGTCGCCTGTTGCGTCGTAGCGTGCGAGCTCAAGATTCGGATGTTCAGCGAGCGGCTGACCACCGTATGCGCGTGGATTGTCGGTCGTCCAGAGCGTGTTCGGTGTGACGATCGGCGTCTGAAGCGCCTTCTTTGGGTCGCGTGTCATCGCCATGCGAGCACCCCTTTGCGCCACGCGTATGCGAGACCGATCAGCAAGACGCCAATGAAGACCGCCATTGAGACAAGGCCCTCAATCAAGAGTGACTGGAAGTTGAGCGCCCAGATGTAAATGAAGACGATCTCAACATCAAACGCAACAAAGAGAAGTGCGTAGAGGTAGAACGAGAGGCCGAAGCGGCCGTGGGTGTCGCCGTAGGTGTCGATCCCCGACTCGTATGGCACCTGCTTCCCGCGACTGCCGCGGGTGCGGTGGGAGATCAGCCAGGCGATTCCGATCGTCAAGAAGACGAAGGAGACACCCGCGCCGGCGAAGCCGAGGACGTACCAGAGTCCGTTCATGCAGCTCCTCTGTTGGACCCCTGCTCCCGCGCTACGCCCCGTGCGGGGCGAAGGGTGGTCCTATGAAGATTCTAGACGAGGGGACGGATCGGAGCCGCCGCTCCGGGGAGTGGATTCCTCGCGTCCGCCAGGCGTAAAACGTGCTCAGCCGAGCCGAGCGCGAAGAGCTCCACGGCGAAACCACCCATGCTGCGCGGGTTCATCAGCCTGGCGAGTGCCGAGCGGAGGGCGATAGCCCCCTCGAGAGTCGCTTCTGGGCCTCGCCGAATGCGTTCAATCTCATCATTGAGGCCCGCCCCCGCGAGGAGCGCCGCCTGGCTGGTGGAGGCGACTGGGGTGAGTCCTGCCGCGGTGGCGGCGGCCCGCAGGGCGGTCAGGTCCACATGGGCGGTCAGGTCCCGCCCCCCTGGGTCACCCAGCAAGTCTTCGGTCGCTCGGTGCCCCTGGTAGGCGAGAGCCGTCCCGGCCGCGCGGCTCGTTGCGTCACGTAGCTCGACCCCTTCGCGACCGTAATCAATCACCACCACGAGCCCGTGACTAATTCGTTGCGCAAGTTCGCGTGGCCATGTGTCTGCGGCAAAGCAGGCCTCTGCACGCTGCCCTTCGGCGAGCGCTGTGCCAAACCGCAGACGCACGCGCTCTGACTCAACTCTACTAAGCGGCACTTCCACCCAATCCAGCGCGCCGTGCTCGTTGACTCCAACGCAACGCTCTGCGACACCGTGTGCGGTCGCCGCGCGTCCAACAAAGATGTGAAATGGAAGTGCATCAAGATACTCGTTCGCCACAACAACTCCTGCAACGGGAGGTGCATCAACGGGAACGATTTGCATCGGCTGATGCAGCGCGCGTGCGCGCACCACCTTCTGCAACTCACCTGCGCGGTGCGCGTTGATTTCAATCGGTTGAATCTCGAGCGCCTCGAGGAGCGGTGACTCATCTCTGATGAGCTGATCAACAATGGAGAGAACGAGTGCACCGGATCCGGCGCCATACTCTGTGTAGCGAAACGGTTCTGGTTGATCGAGCCGCTCCCATGTTTGAGTGATCAGTCGTGCAAGAGCGGAACCGAGAATCCCATGCATCTCTGGTGCGGTGATGAAGTCGCCTTCTCGCCCTGCGCGTGCATGCGGGCCAACGTAGTAGCCGAGGCCTGGCTCAGTAAGCGCACGCTGCATGAATCGCGCAAAGCTGATTGGTCCACGCTCGTGAATCTCGGCTTGAATTCGCGCGACAAGCGTCTCTTCCATTGTCTCTACCTTCGGTAGTGACGACGCCCGGTAAACAGCATCGCCATCCCGTTTCGATTCGCAATTTCAATCGCTGCAGTGTCCCGGCGTGAACCGCCTGGCTGCACCATCGCAGTCACACCCGCTGCGGCTGCGGCGGCGATCCCTTCGGCGAACGGAAAGTACGCATCCGAAGCCATGACGGCGCCGCGCGCGCGATCACCTGCGCGCTGAAGTGCAATATCAACAGCAACGCGGCGGTTCACTTGCGCCGCTCCAATGCCGAGCGTGGTGGCGTTTCGCGCGATGACAATTGCATTGGAGCGAACGTGTCGCACGACTCGCCATGCAAAGAGTGCGTCGGTGAGCTCTTCCAGCGTGGGTCGGCGCTCTGTCACCACGCGGAGTTCGCTGCGTTCAATGGCCCCGTGATCTGCGGTCTGCATCAAGAG
>JAUMDJ010000028.1:0-1654 GCA_032121895.1 Chloroflexota bacterium
CATAAGGCGATCGGCGATCGCCTCACCTGCGTCTATGTGGATCACGGCCTGATGCGAAAGCGTGAGTCAGAGATCTTGCGCGAAGTGTTTGCGGGGCAGCTCGGCATGAAGATCATCATGGTGGAGGCGCACGAGCGATTCCAACACGCGCTTGAAGGGGTTGTTGACCCGGAAGAGAAGCGAAAGATCATTGGTCGCGAGTTCATCCGCGTCTTTGAGGAGGAGTCAACGAAGGCGGGTGACTTCAAGTTCCTCGCGCAGGGGACGCTCTATCCGGATGTGATTGAGTCAACCTCAAAGGAGACCAAATCCGCGCAGAAGATCAAGACGCATCACAACGTGGGCGGCCTCCCTGATGACCTGAAGTTTGAACTCGTGGAGCCACTCCGCGCACTCTTTAAGGACGAAGTCCGCGCGGTCGGCCTTCAGCTCGGACTCCCAGAGAGCGTGATCCTGCGGCAGCCCTTCCCAGGTCCTGGCCTTGCAATTCGCATCATTGGTGAAGTGACGCGCGAGCGGTTGGATACGCTGCGCGAGGCCGATTGGATCGTCATTGATGAGATCAAGGCGGCGGGGCTCTACCGAAGCATCTGGCAGTCGTTCGCGGTGCTTACCCCCGTGCGCTCCGTTGGCGTGATGGGTGATGGCCGAACGTACGGCAATGTTCTCGCGATTCGCGCAGTGACGAGTGAGGATGGGATGACCGCTGACTGGGCGCGCCTCCCATACGACGTGATGGCGAAGATTGCCTCGCGAATCGTCAACGAAGTTCCAGGTGTCACGCGTGTGGTCTACGACATCACATCAAAGCCACCTGCAACTATCGAGTGGGAGTGAACAGCGCAGCGGAGCGCCTGCCGCTCCCAGGGACGAGCTTCATCAAAGAGCGGCCCATGATCATTGAAGGGCGCGCGCAGGGCGAGATCCGTGCCGGATCGACGCAACCGAGCACCATGCCGGATGGCTGGTGGATCGCCCTCTTCTGGGTGCAAGACAGCGAAGGGGTGGTGAGCTGTCGTGAAGTGGCACCACTTGCCGGGCCGCCACCGGTCACGCCGCTGGAACGTTATGGGGTCTTAATGACGAACGGCCTTGGTGACCTCCTTGCCGTAGAAGAGGGGCGTTCCTGCCTCAAGGTGCGACTCGCTGGAGAGGCGGCCGACCCGAGTGAGCCGTGGCGCCGCCCACTCGTCCTACAGGTTGCTGCAAAGTGGGATTCGCTCAGAGTCGCTACGATGACTGAGTCGAAGGTTGCGCAGGCGGCACTCGACGCGTTTGCCCGAGCGGTCGAGGTCGCGAATAAACCGTAGTGACAACGCAGCACTGGAGGAGACGACGTGACAGATCCATTCAAGGACTTCCTTGAGGAGCTTGAGCGCCGCCGACGCGGAGATGAGACACCAGCAGCGCCAAGCGCAGACGGCGCGGAAGGCGATGCACCACCCCCAGCACGACCACGTGCGCGACGACCCTCTTCCGGCTCTGGCGTGAACTTCACGCGACCAAAGTTGAGCCTGCGCTCACTCTTCTTCCCCGCCCTCTTCGGGCTCTTCCTGATCGGCGGACCAATCATCGGCCTTCTGACCGATGCGCGCTGGTTTGAGTCGCTCGGAGCAGGCGACATCTTCTGGCAGCGTCTGCAGATTCAAGGGTC
>JAUMDJ010000029.1:0-8330 GCA_032121895.1 Chloroflexota bacterium
TCGCTCTTCTGCCAACTCGACTCCGCACAACTCAAGTGCACCACGAAGCACCGCCGCGGCGTCACTTGATCCGCCACCGAGCCCCGCCGCTACGGGGAGCCGCTTCTCCAGCACGATGTCGAGCGGCGGAATCGGCACCTCCCTACGCAGCTCGCGCAGCGCCGCAAGGACTAGATTCTCTCCATCGCCTGAGATCGGTAAGCCGGCACAGTGCAGCTCGTCTTCGGTGCCCTCCCCTCCAAGTAGTCGGAGTGTGATGTGGTCGCTCGCGCGAAGTGGCGCCACGATGCTGTGAAGATTGTGATACCCGTCATCACGACGACCAACGACCGCAAGGGTGAGGTTCACCTTTCCAGGAGCGTCAACCTCAACCCAGTGGACGCGCCCAGCACCAACGCGTCCGCGACGAGCAGGAGCATCCCCCGGAAGTGTTCGCATCACGCGCGGCGGGCGCGTCGGGGCGCCAGGGATACCGCCGAGTTCGCGAAGGAGACGCACCCAACCTTCGACACTGAGCGCCTGCGCTCGAAGGTCTGGATCCGTATCCGCGCGCTCAAGCGCCTGCATGATCTGATCAACAGGAATCGGTAGTGCACGTGGCAACGCGTTGCGCAGCTTCTTTCTGCGCTCCCTGAATCCGGCCTGGACGAGCCGCCAGAGCTGCTCTTCGTCATCATCAGAGAGTCCAGCAAGCGGCGAGTGCGTCAAGCGCTCAAGAGAGAGCACAGCCGAATCCACTGTAGGAACTGGCTCAAACGATTCCCGACGGACCAGGCGCACAATCGTGGCCTCGCTTCGGGAGCGGACAAAGGCGGTGAGATACGACCAGTCGCCAACCGGTGCGGCAACGCGCTCCGCGACCTCACGCTGGACGAGCAGGACGATTCGTTCTGCGGGGTGCTCAAGTAAGAGGAGGCGATGAAGCAACGGGCTGGTAATGTGATACGGGATGTTCGCCACCACGCGCCACACTCCGTCGGAGGGGAGGAGTGGCTCAAGATCAACGTTCAACGCATCGCCGTGGATGAGGGTCAGGTCTCCACTCGCGATCTCTTTGGCGAACTTCTCCTGGAGCCGCGGGAGGAGATCGTCATCAAGTTCGATCGCAACCACCCGCGCACCCGCCGCCAGGAGGCCTTCGGTCAGTACGCCGAGCCCAGGACCAATCTCCAGCACGATCTCACCTCGTGCGGCACCTCCGGCCGCGACGATCGCATCGCGTGCCTCAAGATCCACAAGGAAGCTCTGACTGAGACGCTGCTTCGGCGCATGCCCTGCAACGAGCTGTCGCGCACCGCTTCGGCGAGGCACGGAGCTCATCCTGCCGCCGCCGCGCCAAATGGCCATGAGGCGCTCACTGTGAGCCCACGTGCAGGATCCTGTAGCGTGACGCGTTGCTCTTTGAGCGCAGCATGTGCGGCAGCTCCAATCATGGCTGCATTATCAGTGCACCAGCGAACTGGCGGGATGCTGAGGAGACGCTGATGCTTGGCTGTCACGGCCGCGAGACCTGCACGAAGCGGTCCGTTGGCCGCAACGCCACCCCCAACCACGAGCCCCGTCCCCGGATGCGCAAGGAGTGCCACCTCCACTCGCTCCAGCAGTGCCGTGACGATCGCCGCTTCTGCGGCGGCAGCGATCGTTGCGGCAGCTTCCGGCGGAACAGGGCGCTCACGAAGTGTTGCCTGTAGAGCCGCGGCCCGGCCAGGCGCGCCTGAAGGGACCCCGGCTGCAGCAAGCGCCATCCGCGCCGCGGCGGTCTTCACGCCACTAAATGAAACGTCATATTCACCGTCTGTCCGCGCAACAGGGAGTCGGTCGCCGACAGCGCGTGACGTTGCCGTTGCGGCGAGTGCCGAGAGCGCCGCGCCGCCAGGATACGGAAGGCCGAGGAGGCGCGCGATCTTGTCAAACGCTTCGCCTGCCGCGTCATCAATCGTGCCGCCAAGTCGTTCACTCGTCCCATCAGCCCGCACATGCACGATCAGCGTGTGACCTCCGGAGACAATGAGACCGATCGCGGGAAGCTGCGGGGTAGCCAACACGGAGACTGCATCGTGCAGCCATGCGGCGCGAAAGTGACCCTCTAGGTGATTCGTCGGAACGATGGGGAGTCCGCGTCCCCACGCCCACGCGGCGGCAACGCCTGCGCCGACAAGGAGTGAACCAATCAGCCCGGGGCCGGTCGTCACTGCAACCGCATCAATCTCGCGCGCGTGTGGCTCCCCTTCTGCCGAGTTGAGCACCTCTTTCAAGAGTCGTGGCACCCAGAGGTGATGCTCACGTGCCGCAACTTCAGGGATCACTCCGCCTGTGGCAGCGTGGAGGGTGCTCTGACTTGCTACGCGCTCAGCGACGACCTCTCCCCCTTCGCGCACAAGGGCAACCGCCGACTCATCGCAACTTGACTCAACCGCAAGGATCAGTCGTGCACGGCTCATCGCGCCACCACGTCAAATGCCTCTGGATTCGGGAGAGGTTCGTCAGTCTTGGTCGCGGCGTGTGCAAGCGCCTCGCGCGCCTGCTGCCCAGGATCACTAAGTTCTGGGGTCGTCATGATGATCGCATCTTCGCCACTCTCTTCGTAATACCGAACCCTTCGACCCGCCTCTGCAAATCCGAGTCGCGCATACAGCCGCTGAGCCAGATCATTGGAGACACGAACATCAAGCGTTGCCACACGCGCCTCACCGCGACGTGCCTCTTGCAAGAGCTCGAGCATCAACGCCGTGCCGAGCCCTTCACCACGCAGTGCAGGCGAAACGGCAATCGTGGTCACGTGCGCTTCGTCCACCATCAACCAAATCCCGCCGAACCCCAGCAGCTCACCCCCGCGCCATGCCCCTACATATCGTGCCAAACGGTTCGTCGTCAGCTCGGACTCATACGCGTTCCCTGGCCATGGCGTACTGAAACTCGCCTCTTCAATCGCGCGCATCAGCGGGAGATCGCCGATCGTCAAGGGTCGAATCTCATACTCATCTCGTCGCACTAGACACCCCTCCCATCAACTCCGCGCGGCGGCGACGGGTAGCGAAGCTGTATCTCACTCCGTTGTGGTGCCTCTCCGCGCGCGGCAGCAGTGAGCGCCTCGCTCAGTGCAGCTGAAGCGAGGTTTGCGAACGCATGCGGGAGGTGCGAGGAAACGCGCGCAAGGTCTGCGGAGGCTGGCGCATCCGCATGCGCGGCAACCTCACTCCCCGCCTCGCGGATCACCAGCACCTCCCGAGTGCCGAGCGGAAGGACCACCGCCTCGCCTCCCACCTCTTTGGCGGCAGCGTAGAGCGCGCGGTCGGATGGAATCGCGATGATGGGAAGGTTAAGGGCCGCGGCAACGCCAGCCGCCGCGGCAGAGGCCGTACGAATCCCCGTGTAGCTCCCAGGTCCAACACCAACCACGATCGCCGAGAGTTCCGCGCGCGACGCCTCGCTCGGGAGGAGCGTGGCGATTCGTTCAAGGTGGCTGCGCTGCGGCTCTCCAGACTCGGCAACCATTAGGTCCCCCGATCGCGGACCGCTCAACGCGAGGAGCGCCACACACCCGTGTCCAAGCGACCCGTCAAGGATCAGCGCAGTGTGGTTACGATCCATCGGCAACCTCAATCCCCGCCGCGAGTGCGGCCGTGTGCAGGCTCTTTGCACGCTCCGCATCTCCAATACGCAGCGTTGCACCTCGCGCATCATCGTGAGCGCCAGGTGTGAGCTCAACTTCAAGGAGCGACGACCCTTCGCCCTGCAGCGGCCAGCGCACCTGTTCTGGCCACTCAATAATCGTGATGCCCGCCGCATGGCGTTCGTCAATCAGTCCTGCTGCAAGCGGGTCACTTCCAGGCGGGAGGCGATAGGCATCGGCGTGCCAGATTGGGAGGGCTCCCTGGTGTTCGGAGACCAGTAGGAATGTCGGTGAAGTGAGCGGAGGATCGGCGTGGAGCGCAGATCCGATCGCGCGTGCCAGCGTCGTCTTCCCTGAACCGATCTCCCCGATCAGGAGGAGACGATCACCTGCGCGAAGGTGGTGCGCGATGATGGTGCCGAGTCGCTGCGTCGCCGCGAGGTTGCTGAGTTCGATGCGCAGCGAGATCACGCGGAGCGGCGCTGCAGATCACCGAGCGGTACTGCGCAGAGCACTCCGTCAATACGAACCGCACCGAGTGGATCATCGGCACGCGGATCGGCGAGCCCCTCCCACACTCCGGTTCGACCTTCATGGATCCCCCCAATCACAAGGACATCGCCTGCCTCGTGCTCAGCTCCGCCACCGTGCACGATGATGCCAATCGGTTCGTTACTGAAGCGCACGCGCACCCCATGGAGACTTCGAAGCAGGTGCATCAGACGCTCGTCACTCCCCGACGTGAGGCGGCGCGGCGTCATGATGATCAGGCCGAATGGAGCCGTGGCAACGGCAGCGGCAATCCGTCGCTCAAGCGATGCGTTCAACGCGTCGCGTTCGCCATCACTGAGTCCGTGAACGATCACGCCGCGCACGCCAACAGCCCGGGCGCGTAGCACCGTCTCGGGCGACGCACTACCAATTGCGAGGAGTCCTGCCGCAACGGCGCGCTCCCATCCGCTCCCTTCGGGTTCCGTTTCACTGAAGTGAACCTCCCCTTCGACGAGATCTCCGAGCAACTGTCGGCCACCGCGCACGCCATGCGTCGCACTCCCTGCAGGGAGGAGGCTGATCGGTGCAGGGATCGGGGCGGCGCTGGTGGCAGCTGTGATCGCCGCGGAGAGGCTTCCACTTCGCACTTCATGCGGCGCCGCGAGTGCATCGCCAAAGACGATCGCCGCACGTGCGATCCCGCCATGAAGCGTGAACTCAACCTGCTGCGCTCCGCGTGTGAGAAACGCCTGCTCCTCTTCACCGGTCCGAAGTGAGAGTGGATAGATTTCGCCGTGCGACAGTGTCACTTCGCTGTGTGGTGTGCGCACGAGCAGTTCGTCCCCTTCCTCGCCCGCAACGCGGACGAGATCGCCACCTGGCAGCAGCAGGTCGCGTGCGAGCGATGAGAGTGCCGAATCAGCCCATGCGTCGTCCAGCGCCTCTCCTCCGAGCGCGGCGAAGATGCCGTACGGCTCAAGAAGGATCCGCGTTCGCCCAGGCGGAACCAACGGCGCAGCGACACTGATCGGGAGCGTCCCAGTTGCGATCAGACTCGCCGCAACGCCCACCAGCAGGAGCGGGGCGCCTTCAAGGTCGAGGTCACCGAGGTCCTCATCCGCGAGCAGTTCGGCGAGGCGGCGCATCGCGTCGGCCACAGCTGCCGCTCGCACCTGGTCTCGCGCATCATCACGATCGCGGAGTGGCGCGTCTGCAAGATCTCCCAGCAGGTCGGCCACCGTGGAACGATCAGTGCGACCGAGGAGCGCCAACACGCCATCGCAGCGACGTCGACGTTCCACCGGATCAGCGGGGACCGTAGCTGCACCTGGCACGTCAAAGCTGACCGCGGCACGGTCAGGTGATACAAGCGTGAGTCGGCCGCCGTCGGCGGTGATCTCCGCAATCCGCACTGGGCCACCGAGCCACGCCGCGAGGCGCCCCGCCGCACGCTCCGCGTCCTCTGCGTTCGCCAGCACTCGTAGCGGAGTACCCGTCAAGCCTGCGGCGGTCATCAACGTTGCCTCAAGCGCATCGACTGCGCCACCGCTCGGCTGTGAGAGCGCGCCAAGCAGGCGCGCGCCACCTTCGCGGCGAATGAGCGCACCGCTGCGCTCGCCGACCCCTTCGACGATAAGAAGGAGCGGTTCGTTCACGGGGCACTCTCGTTTAGCGCGCAGAGTGCAACGGGGCGTCCACCACGCGTGTACACGCGGACCAACCGACTCGTGAAACTCGTTGAGACTTCATTGGTGATGGTCGCGCGGCGGCGCGCCACATCCACGGGCTGAATCTCGTCGTCCCCTGATCGGCCAATGAAGATCACATCGTCAAGCGTACTCAGATCGGTGGCGGGGTGATCAGTGGCGTCAATCGTGATCGAATCCATCGCAATGCTCCCCACGACGGGGAGCCGCACGCCGCGCACGAGCACCTCCGCCTTCCCCTTCTCGTGATAAGAGATCCCATCGGCATATCCAATGGGAAGGGTGATGATCCGCGAAGGTCGTTCCGCAACAAAATGCGGTCCGTACCCAACCCCGTGTCCGGTGGGGAGGGTTGCAATTCGCACGGGACGCGCGATCAGCTGGTAGACCGACGCAATGCCAATCTCCTCTGCACTGCGCGAAGGGCGCAGCGCATTTGGGACCACACCGAAGAGGGCGATCCCAACCCGTGCAACATGTTCGCCAGCGCCAATCGTCAACAGGCCACCCGAACCGACGAGGTGACGTTCAAGCCCGCTCCGAAGTTCTGGCTCCGCGAGCGCGTCTGCAGCGCCGTTAAGGGTTGTTGCCTGCGCCGTGGAGCGCTCCAGATCCTCTGCTGCGGTGAGATGGCTCCAGATACCGCGCAGCGAAATGCGCGGACGCGCGGCGTGTAGCCGCTCCACGAGCGCTGCGAGTTCATTGGGGAGTATCCCGTCACGTCCGAGTCCCGTGTCGACCTCAATGTCAACGGTGAGCGGGCGGGCACCAGCGAGATCGGCATCCAGGATCTCTGCGACGACGGCTGGTGACGTTGCGGGGACACCGATCTCAAGATCGGCGGCGCGGCGCAGATACTCACCTGGGACGCGCCAGAGGACGCGGAGTGGGGCGTGGATCCCCGCGTTGCGGAGCTGGATCGCTTCATCAATTGTGGCAACCAAGATCGCGCGCGCACCTGCAGCGAGCGCGGCGCGTGCCACCTCCACCGCGCCCAGTCCGTACGCATTCGCCTTGAGCACCACATCAAGGTGTCCACCGGCTGGGAGATGCGCCTTCAGACCGCGCACGTTCTGTTCGATCGCATCAAGGTTCACTTCGACCCACGCCGCACGCCCGAGGGGCGGGAGGCCGGCGGCAACGATCGCTTCTGGGATCCCCACGCTACGCCTCGCGTACCGCCCGCTGCCCATAGGCAACGGCAACGGCGTATTCACGCTCATGAGTGATCGATACTGCGATCGCTGCGATTCCAATCGCTGCCGCTCGTTCCGCGGCACTCCCGTGCAGGCGCACCGTCGGCTGACCTGTTGGGAGTCGCTCAATCTCTATCTCACGCCACCCGATCCCGCGGATGCCGAGCCCGAGGACCTTTGAGACGGCCTCCTTCGCCGCCCAACGACCCGCAAAGTTTTCTGGTCGCGCCCGTACGTACGCCTGCTCTGCATCCGTGAGCACTCGAGCGGGGAAGCGAGCGGGGTGTCGCTGCATCACCTTTGCGATGCGTTCGACGCGCACGATGTCCACACCGAGTGCGGGGAGTTCAGCGCCTGAGGTCACGTGTGCCTGCATGCGGGTAGTCTACCGCCCGCTCAGCGGCGCTCTGCCAGCAGTGCGCTTCCCGCTGTAAGGATCGCGTCAACAACCGACGTTACGAGGGTCTCATCGGGACCCTCGCCCATCACCCGGAGGAGAGGCTCCGTGCCAGATGCGCGCACCACGAGTCGTCCACCACCAGCGGCGAGCTGCCGCTCTGCATCACGGATTGCGCTGGACATCCTTGGGTCGGAGAGGAGCCACTCCGCCTCACCTTCACGCACGCTGATCTCTCGCTGGACCTGCGGGTCGAGCGGCAGGGTTGCGACGAGCGCAGAGAGTGGTCCGCCCGAGCGCACCAGCAGCGCGATCAGCTCAATTGCGCTGATCAGTCCGTCGCCGGTTGGCGCATGCTCTGGAAAGAGGAGATGGCCACTCTTCTCCCCACCGAAACCGGGGCGCCCTGGGGTCAGCACCTCAGCAATGTGACGATCACCCACAGGGGTGCGCTGCAGCGTGATTCCAGCGTCGCGAAGTTGGCGCTCCACGCCAGAGTTCGTCAGGATCGTCGCCACCACACGCTCAGAGCCTGGAAGGGCACGGCGCTTCCGATCCAGCGCAATCAGACCAATCACAACATCGCCATCAATCAGGACCCCACGTTCATCAACAACTGCGCAACGGTCAGCGTCTCCGTCGAGCGCGATCCCAAGATCGGCACCGAGCTCCACGACCCGTCGTCCGAGCGCCGCCGGCGAGGTTGCCCCCACTCCGTCGTTGATCAACCCTTCACCCATCGCCATTCCATCGACCGTTGCTCCCGTTGCGGAGAGTGCCGCCTCGGCGAACGGGGTACCCGCCCCGTTCGATGCATCAAGCACCGCTCGGATCCCCGCGGCGGCGCGGTTCGGCGTTGCCGCCGCTGCAACCAGCGCGAGCTGCGCTGCATAGCGCGCCGCATAGGCTGCGCCTCGCGCGTCGTC
>JAUMDJ010000029.1:8430-26055 GCA_032121895.1 Chloroflexota bacterium
CCGCCCCGTTCGATGCATCAAGCACCGCTCGGATCCCCGCGGCGGCGCGGTTCGGCGTTGCCGCCGCTGCAACCAGCGCGAGCTGCGCTGCATAGCGCGCCGCATAGGCTGCGCCTCGCGCGTCGTCACGCGCATCTGTGGCACTCACGGAATCCGCACTCGCGGAATCCGCACTCGCGACATCCGCGCTCGCCGCGGCAAGCCTTTCGTCAATCATGCGTTCCAGTTCACGCTCAAGCGCATCAGGAACCTTGCGGCCATCACGACCAATCACCTTCAAGCCGTTGTACTCCGCTGGGTTGTGCGAGGCGGTCACGACCACGCCACAGGCGACATCCGCGTCTGCCGCCACGACCGCGGCGAGTCCTGGTGTTGGGATCACGCCAAGATTGATTGGGGTGGCTCCTCCTGACCGGATTCCAGCGGCGAGTGCTGCGCTCAGTTCAGGGCCGCTCGGGCGCGTATCACGTCCAATGAGGATGTTCCCCGCGGGATAGTGCGCCGCCAGGGCGGCGCCAAGGGCGTAGGCAACTTCCGAAGTAAGTGACACCCCCGCGACTCCGCGAATCCCGTCGGTACCGAATCGGACCGCGGCCATCAGCAGCGCAGCTGCGCTAGATCAGCGCTTCGTGAACTGCTTCGCCTTGCGAGCGCGTCGGAGACCGTACTTCTTTCGCTCCTTCGCGCGCGGATCGCGCGTAAGGAATCCGGCCTGTCGAAGTGGGAGTCGGTATGCCTCAGGGTCCGCCGAGAGGAGTGCACGCGAGATCCCGTGACGGATTGCGCCCGCCTGACCGGAGATCCCGCCGCCTTCAACCTTCACCATCGCGTTGAAGCGACCCTCGGTGCCTGTGACGCGGTATGGCGCGAAGACTTCCGCCTGCGGAATTGCGCCACCGAAATGTTCTACATATGTGCGTCCGTTGATGACAATCTGGCCCTCACCTGGGACGAGGCGCACTCGGGCGATCGATGTCTTGCGGCGACCAGTTCCCTGGTAGTACGGCAGGCTCACGCTCTTCTCCTTCGGACTCATACGAGGGGCTTCGGCTGCTGTGGCGCGTGTGGGTGATCCGCACCTGCGTAAATCTTCAACTTGGTCATCTGCGCGTTCGCGAGCTTCGTCTTGGGGAGCATCCCCTTCACGGCGCGGCGGATCGCCTCCGTTGGCTTGCGCTGAATCAGGTCGCCGAGACCCTCTTCACGGTGGCCGCCAGGGTGGCCGGAGTGCGAGTGGTAGCGCTTGCTCAAGAGTCGGTCACCCGTGACCACGAGCTTGGCCGCGTTGACGACGATCACGAAGTCGCCCGTATCCATATGGTCGGCATAGGTTGGCTTCGCCTTGCCGAGGAGGGCGGTGGCAATCTTCGTTGCGAGGCGGCCGAGCGTCTGACCCTCAGCATCAACCACGTACCAGTTGCGCTCAATCTCAGCGGCGCGAGGCGTCCACGTCTTCATGTTCACATCAACCTCCTAGACAAGCTCTAGCTGAACGAGGGGGGCGGCATCGCCCTTGCGGATTCCGATCTTGGTGATGCGGCAGTAGCCAGAGGTTCGCTCCGCATACTTCGGAACGATCTCATCAAACAGCTTCTCCACGACGAGCGGCTCGTCTGGGAGCGCAGCGATCACCGCACGGCGTGCGCTGAGGCCACCCTTCTTTGCAAGGGTGATGATCTGCTCAACCTGCGGACGAATCTCCTTCGCCTTCGCCTCCGTGGTCTGAATGCGCTCATAGCGCAGGACGGAGACGATCAGGTTCTTGTACAGCGCGAGTCGTGGCCCCTGCTTTCGAGAAAGCTTACGACCGCCAACAGCATGCGACGTCATCTTAGGCCTTCACTTCTTCGTCGCTGTCGTCTTCGGCATCTTCATCATCGAATGCAGCGTCGAGTGGGAGGGTGCTCGCTGGCACGTCGAACCCGCGCTCAACAAGCTTTTCGCGCACTTCGGTGAGGCTCTTCTGGCCGAAGTTGCGGAGCTTCAAGAGCTCAGCTTCGCCCCCGTCTAGCGCGCTCAACAGCTGGCCAACCTTGACGATACCTGCGCGCTTGAGCGCGTTGTATGCGCGCATCGGCAGGTCAAGATCTTCAATGGAGAGGTCGAGAAGGTTTCCGCCCGCCGCTGCTGCTGGTGCAGGTGCCGGCGCTTCGCCGAGACCTGAGAATGCAGCGAACTGTCCGACGAGAATTGCTGCCGCCTTGCGAACAGCCTCCTCTGGTGTGATCGTGCCATCGGTCTCAATCTCGAGGATGAGCTTTTCGCGGTCGACATCCTGGCCAACGCGCGTGTTCTCTACGGTGAAGTTCACCTTGCGCACTGGGGTGAAGATCGCATCAACGGCCATCACGCCTCGTGGGCGCGCCTCGCCGTCTGGTTCAACTTCAAGTCGATCGGCAGAGACGTAGCCGACGCCGCGCTCCACCACCAGGAAGGCCTCAATTGCCGTCTTGTCTGAATCAAGTGTCATGAGCACCTGCTCTGGGTTCACGATCTCGACCTGCCCGTTGGGAGTGATGTCGCCTGCGGTGACGCTCCCCGCGCCCTTCTTATTGAGGGTCAGCTCCACGCGGCCCGTGGCAAAGCTGCGGAGTCGGATCTTCTTCATGTTGAGGAGGACCTGCACCACGTCTTCACGAACGCCTGGGAGCGATGAGAACTCCTGCTGGACGCCGGTGATCTGTACGGCCGTGATGGCGGCACCCTCAAGGGAGCCGAGGAGGACGCGTCGCAGGGCATTCCCCAGAGTCACACCGTAGCCAGGTGCGAAGGGACCAGCCTCGTACTTGCCGTACGAGCCGAGCTCCTCAAGCGGGGCGATTCGTGAAGTTACTGCGTCAGTCATCTCTCTCTCCTCTCTTATCGCGAGTAGAACTCAACGACGAGTTGCTCGTTGAAGTCGCCAGGCATCTGGTCGCGGCGCGGAGCCGCAATCACGTGACCCGCCATCTTCGAGGCGTCCACGCGCAGCCACTCCTGGGTTGCAGCACTCTTGAGGGTCTCTACGACCTCCTTGAATGGGGTGAGCTCGGCACGACCTGGGCGGAGCGAGATCACATCGCCTGGCTTCAGGCTGTACGACGGGATGTCGACGGCGCCACCGTTCACGGCAAAGTGACCGTGGTTGATGTACTGGCGCGCCTGGTCACGCGAGCTCGCAAAGCCCAAGCGGAAGACGACGTTGTCGAGTCGCAGTTCAAGAAGGCGAAGCAGGTTCTCGCCCGTCACCTCGGTGCCGCGCTCTGCCTCAGCAAAGAGCCGGCGGAACTGTGCCTCGCCGAGTCGGTACACGCGGCGCATCTTCTGCTTCTCGCGCAGCTGCAGGCCGTAGTCGCCAACCTTGCGGCGTCGAACGGCGTGCATGCCTGGCGGTGTTGGGCGTCGCTCAAACGAGCACTTCTTGGTATAGCAGCGCGCGCCCTTCAGGAAGAGCTTCGCCCCCTCGCGGCGGCACTGTCGGCAGACTGGACCAATATCGCGACCCATGACGCTCCTCTCCTAGACTCGGCGCTTCTTCGGAGGACGGCAGCCGTTGTGTGGCAGCGGCGTCACATCGGTGATTGCAGAGATGTTGAGCCCAGCGGTCTGCAGGCCACGAATCGCCTGCTCGCGACCCGCACCTGGACCCTTGACGAATACTTCAACGGAGCGAAGACCATGCTCCATCGCCTTCCGAGCAGCAGCTTCTGCGCCGAGCGATGCCGCGTACGGCGTGCTCTTGCGCGAGCCCTTAAAGCCCGCAACACCGCCAGAGCCCCATGAGAGCACGGCGCCCGTTGGGTCGGTAATGGAAATCACGGTGTTGTTGAAGGACGCGGCGATGTGCACCTGGCCCACTGGCACGTTCTTCTTCTCGCGACGACGCGTCTTCGTCGGCTTCTTCTCCATCTCAGCCATGGCTACTCCCCTGCCTTACTTCTTCTCGATCTTCTTGCCGGCGACGGTCTTGCGAGCACCACGGCGCTGACGCGCGTTCGTCTTGGTGCGCTGACCTCGCGACGGAAGGTTCTTGCGGTGGCGCGTGCCACGGTACGTGCCGACTTCAATCAGTCGCTTGATGTTCATGGCGATCTCTCGGCGAAGGTCGCCTTCGATCTTTTGACCCTTGTCCACCACTTCGCGAAGGCGATTGACCTGCTCTTCAGAGAGGTCCTTCACGCGGATATCTGGGCTGATGGATGTCTGCTTCAGAATCTTCTGGCTGGTGGTGAGGCCAATGCCAAAAATGTAGGTCAGGGCGATCTCAACACGCTTCTCGCGTGGAATATCAACGCCTGCGATTCGTGCCATGGCCTATCCCTGCCGCTGCTTATGCTTCGGGTTTTCGCAAATGACCATGACGCGACCGTGCCGCTTAATCACGAGGCACTTGTCGCAACGAACCTTGACCGACGCAGAAACTTTCACTCGTTCTCCTGTGCTGCTACTTCAACCGGTAGGTGATCCGACCCTGGGTCAGATCGTATGGCGAGAGTTCAACTTTGACCCGATCACCTGGAAGGATTCGGATGAAATTCGTCCGAAGCTTCCCGCTGATGTAGGCACGAATTCGATGGCCATTTTCGAGTTCAACGACGAACAACGTGTTCGGCAGCGGCTCGACAACCGTCCCTTCGACTTCGATTGAATCCTTCTTCGCCAACAACCCCCCGTTTCAGACTGCGCTATTGATCCCTGGCGAGCCAGGGGACGACTGGGGAGAGACCCCAAACGCACGAAGGTGCAGCCTAGCAGAGCCCCGCCCCCCTCGCAACGAAGACCCCTCCCTCGCCACGCTCAGGCTGAGCGTGCGCCAACCCCTCATGGCCGCGTGAGGATCTGGGCCCCCTCCGGGGTGATGGCAATGCTGTCTTCGAAGTGCGCAGCGAGGCTTCCATCAATTGTTACAACGGTCCACTCATCATCCATCACCCCGACCTCAGGGGAGCCGAGGGTGAACATTGGCTCGATCGCGAGGCAGTGGCCGGGGGCGAGGGTTAGGCTCTTCCGCCCGGTGCGGTAGTTCGGCACCTGGGGCGCCTCATGCATGGCCCGGCCGATCCCGTGGCCCACATAGGGGCGGACGATCCCGACCCCAGCCGCGAGGCCCACATCTTCAATTGCTGCCGAAATCTCCTCAATCGTCGCGCCAGGGCGAGCGGCGGCGATCCCTGCGTCAAGCGCCTCCTTGGTGACGCGAATCAGGCGCGCCCCCTCCGCGGGTGGCTCTCCACCAACATAGAAGCTGCGTGCCGCATCGCCGTGCCAGCCCTCAATGATCGCCCCCGCGTCCACGGAAACGAGTGCGCCAGCCTTGACCTCTCGGTCGCCAGGGATCCCGTGCACCACCTCGCTGTCAATCGAAAGGCAGATCGCCGAAGGGAATCCGTGGTACCCCTTGAAGTTCGACGTCGCTCCCAGCGCAAGGATCTTGCGCTCCGCGGCGGCTGCGATCTCCGCACTGCTCGCCCCAGGCACCGCGAGCTCCTGAACCAGTGCCAACACCTCTGCGACCACGCTACCAGCACGTCGCATTAACGCGATCTCAGCCGTAGACTTCCTTGTAATCCCGCTCATCGCGTGCCTATGCGCCGAATCCGACAGCGCGCGCAGCAGCGGCAAGGCGTGACTGGATCTCCGCGATCTCTCCAACCCCTTCCACCACCTGCAGTCGCCCAGCATCTCGATAGATCTCGACAACTTCGGCGAGTGCGCTCAGCTGGTTCTTCAGTCGCGCGGCAACGGTCTCAGGCGCGTCGTCGCTTCGAGTCTTCAGCGTCCCGCCACAGATGTCGCACCTCTCGCTCACCGCAGGCGGGCGACTCTCCACGTGATACGAGCGGCCGCATGACGAACAGACGCGTCGCCCGGTGAGCCGCGCAGCGAGAATTCCCTCATCAACGTTGAGGAGAATTGCGTTGATCGCGCGACCGCTGCGGGCAAAGGCTGCGTCAAGTGCGGCTGCCTGCGCTGCATTCCGAGGAAAACCATCAAGGATCACGTGGGCCGACGCATCCGGCTTTGCGAGGCGCGCACTAATCATTCCGATCGTCACCTCATCAGGGACGAGCTTCCCCGCATCAATGTATGACGCGGCGCTTCGACCAAGTTCGCTGCCTGCCGCAATCTCTGCACGGAAGAGGTCGCCCGTGGCCACATGTGCGGCGCCAGTGGCGGTGGCCAGTGCCTCCGCCTGCGTCCCCTTCCCTGCGCCTGGGGCGCCGAGAAGGATCAAGATCACTTGATAAAGCCCTCGTAGTTTCGCATCAGCATTTGTGCCTCAAGCTGCTTCATGGTTTCAACCACCACGGTCACTGCGATGAGGAGTCCGGTGCCGCCAAGGCTCACACCGAGTCCACCGAGATCACCAAAGAAGGCTCCAAGCGCGTATGGTGACACCGCAATAATCCCAAGGAACATTGAGCCGAGCAGCGTGATGCGTGTGACCACTTTGCTCAGATACTCTTCGGTTGGCTTTCCGGGACGGATGCCGGGGACGAAGCCGCCGTTCTTGCGCAGCTGGTCGGCAGTCTCGTCGGGTTTAAATGTGAACGCCGTATAGAAGTACGTGAACGCGACCGTCAAAAGGAAGTAGAACGGAAGATAGACGATCTCATTCTGTGGCCCGAGCGTGTTCACGATCCATGTTGCGCCAGCGGCCACCCAATCAACCTCGGAGGCGGTGAAGTAGCCAGCGATCTGCGCTGGGAAGAGCAAGATGCTCATTGAGAAGATGATCGGGATCACGCCCGCCTGATTCACCTTGAGTGGCAGGAAGGTGCGTCCACCCTGATAGACACGATTGCCGCGGACGCGGCTTGCGTATTCCACGGGGATGCGGCGCTGGCCCTCAGTGATCAGGATGATCGCTGCGACCGCAGCGGCTCCCAAGCCAACGAATGCAACCAACACCGAAATGTCTGGCGATGCAAAGAACTCTTGGATGGCACCTGGGACGCGACCAATGATGCCCGCAAAGATGATGAAGCTAATGCCGTTGCCAATGCCGCGCTCGGTCACGAGCTCGCCAACCCACATGAGGAGGAGGGAGCCAGTGGTGAGGATGACGATCTGCACCAGGGTCTCTGGGCTGGCAAGGTCGAATGATGTGGTCAGCACCTGCTGGCTATTGAGCAGCGCAAGGAAGGCGTAGCTCTGGAGCAGCGCGAGCGGCACCGTCAAGTAGCGCGTGTACTGATTGATCTTGTTGCGGCCGTACTCACCCTCTCGGCTCAGCTCAATGAGTCGTGGCACCACGCCACTCATGAGCTGCATGATGATGGATGCGTTGATGTACGGATTCAAACCGAGGCCAACCACGCTGAATCTCGCGAGCCCTCCGCCTGAGAAGAGGTCGAGGAGCCCGAAGAGGGCGTTGTCTTCAAAGAAGTTGGCGAGTGCCGCAGGATCCGCACCAGGGACTGGCACATGGCTGAGCAGTCGGAAGATGATGAGCATGCCGGCAACGAAGAGCAGCTTGCGTCGGATCTCTGGTGAGCGCACCGCGTTGAGCAGGGTCTCAATCATTGATCGGCTCCTCTCTCGCTCTCTCTACCGCGTCGTCTGCTGTGATCAGGCTTCGGGCGAGGTCTCACTCGCCTCAACCTTAGGCGCAGTCCGTGACGTGGACTTGACAGCCTTTGGGGTCACCCCAACTGGCGCCGCACTCTCGGCAGTCGCCATCTGCAGCACCTGGGTGCTGCCGCCAGCCGCCTTGATCTTGGTGAGCGCGCTCTCCGTGAATGAATCAGCAAGGACAAAGAGCTTCGCGGTCAGGTTGCCGCCACCGAGCACCTTGAGCGGCTTGCCGCGGCTCTTCATGAGGCCAGCTGCTTCAAGAATGTCTACGTTGATGGTGAGTGGCGACTCGCCCTTCAGGCGGCCCGCGTCAATCCAGTTCTGGATGCGGCCAACGTTGACGACCGCCGACTCCACGCGGAGCACATTGCGGAAGCCACGAAGCTTTGGAATGCGGATATGAATCGGCGTCTGCCCACCTTCGAACCAGGCCGGGATGCTGCCGCCGCTGCGCGAGGTCTGACCCTTCGTGCCGTATCCCGCGGTCTTTCCGCGACCTGCAGCAATACCGCGGCCCACGCGAATGCGCTTCCGCTTCGAACCAACAGCTGGCTTTAGATCGTGGAGTTTCACTTCTTCACCTTCGCCTTTGCCTTCTTGGCGTGCTTCGCATGCTTCACCTTCTTGGCGGCAACAACCTTTGCCCCCGCTTCGGCCTCGGCGCCCGTAAGCTCCACGGCCTCTACGAGGAAGCGTACCTGACGGATCGCTCCGCGCACGGCGTCGTTATCTGGAAGGATGTTGCTGTGGCCGATTCGGTCGAGACCGAGCGCGCGGATGGTGCCGCGATTGCGCGCGACGTGACCGAGCTCACTGCGGACCTGGGTGACCTTCAGCAGCTTCTCAGCCATTGTGCACCTCCTTGGTCTCCTGCTGCCCGCCGACTCGGATGCGCACGCGCTTGCCGCGGGCCGCTGAGATCTGCGCCGCGGTGCGGAGCTGGCTCAGCGCTTCAATGGCGGCGCGTGTGGCGTTAACTGGATTCGAGGATCCGTAGACCTTCGAAAGGATGTCGTGAATTCCTGCTGCGGTGATGACCGCGCGGATTGCGCCGCCCGCAATGACGCCCGTACCCTGCGATGCAGGCTTCAACATGACGCGGCTTGCGGTGTGCTCAGCGTGCACTTCGTGCGGGATGGTGGTTCCAAGGAAGGGAACCTTAATCAGATGCTTCTTTGCATCTTCGGTCCCCTTGCGGATTGACTCTGGAACTTCGCCAGCCTTGCCCACGCCAACACCCACGTGCCCCTGGCCGTCGCCAACGACGACGAGCGCGGAGAAGGTGAAGCGTCGGCCGCCCTTGACGACCTTCGCCACGCGGTTGATCTGGACGACCTTCTCGGTGAGGGTCAGCTTCGACGGATCGATTCGGCTCATCTCGGCGCCCTCCTAAAACTCAAGCCCGGCAGCCCGGGCAGCGTCTGCAAGCGCCTTTAGGCGCCCGTGATAGCGGAATC
Source organism: Chloroflexota bacterium (assembly GCA_032121895.1). GTDB lineage: Bacteria > Chloroflexota > Limnocylindria > Limnocylindrales > Limnocylindraceae > Limnocylindrus. The sequence goes on from JAUMDJ010000029.1 coordinate 17,445, forward strand.
CGGCGCGGTCAAAGACCACCTGCGCAACGCCAGCAGCCTTGGCGCGCTCGCCAATCAGCGTGCCGACGGCGGCGGCCTCTTGCACCTTCGTCATCTTTGCGTCGCCCTTGGCGGCAGCATCAAGGGTAGAAGCGGCGGCGAGCGTCGCCCCGCGCTGGTCATCAATGACCTGCGCGTAGATGTGATTCAAGCTGCGGAAGATAGCCAGGCGCGGACGCGTGGCGTCGCCAGACACCGCCATACGGATGGAGGTGTGACGGCGCTTGCGCGCAGCGACTCGAGTAGACGCGCGGCTCACTTGGCACCAACCTTTCCAGCCTTACCGGCCTTGCGGCGGATGACTTCGTTGGCATACTTCACGCCCTTCCCCTTATACGGTTCAGGCTTTCGCAGCGAGCGGATCTCAGCCGCGATCTGTCCAACAAGTTCCTTGTCATGGCCCAAGACGGAAACCTTGGTTTGCCCATCAACTTCAAAGCTGATGCCGGCTGGTGGATTAATCTCGATCGGATGGCTGTAGCCGAGGGCAAGCGTCAACTTGTTGCCGCTCTTTGCGGCACGATAACCAACACCGTTGATCTCTAGCTCCTTGCGGTAGCCGGCTGAGACGCCCTCCACCATATTGGCGACAAGGGTTCGGCAGAGGCCGTGCAGCGAGCGATTGGTTTTGGAGTCGCTCGGTCGGCTGAGCTGCAGCACGTCACCCTCAGCCACAATGGCGATCTCTCCTGGGAGGTCACGCGAAAGGGTCCCCTTCGGGCCCGTGACCGTGACCGTACGACCGTCAATGGTCACCTTGACCCCAGACGGGACGGTAATCGGCTTTCGTCCAATGCGTGACATCAGTTCGCTCCTCTCACCACACGTAGGCGAGGATCTCGCCACCGAGCTCGGCCTTATGGGCCTGCGCTCCGGTCATGATCCCCTTCGATGTGCTCAGGATTACAATCCCGAGTCCGCCGAGCACGCGTGGAATCTCAGTCTTCCCAGCATAGACGCGCAGGCCAGGCTTGCTGATGCGCTTCAGGCCAGAGACAACCGGGACCTTCCCGTCTACGTACTTCAGCGTGATCTTCAAGAAGTTCTCAGGGACGGTGCGTGTCTCTTCGAAGCTCGCCACAAACCCTTCGCGAACGAGGATCTGTGCCATCTCTGTCTTCAGCTTGGAGGCAGGGACGAGCACCTCGGCGTGACGCGCACGCGAGGCGTTGCGAATCCTCGTCAACATATCGGCAATTGGATCGGTCACATTCATATGCTCACCAACTCGACTTCGTTACGCCTGGAATCTCTCCGACCAGGGCACGCTCACGGAAACAAATTCGGCAGAGGCCGAACCGTCGGATGAATGCGCGTGGTCGGCCGCAGAGCGAGCAGCGGCTGTACGCGCGCGTAGAGAACTTCGCTGGAGCTTTCGACTTCAGAACCATGGACTTCTTTGCCATACCAGCCTCCCTCAGTTCGCGAACGGCATGCCGAGCAGGGCCAGGAGTCGCTTTGACTCCTCGTCGCTCTTCGCCGTTGTGACAATCGTGACCTCGAGTCCTCGAAGTCGATCGATCTTGTCAAAGTCAATCTCTGGGAAGGAGAGCTGCTCCTTAAGGCCCAGGGTGTAGTTGCCGCGGCCGTCAAAGGCCTTCCCGGAGACGCCACGGAAGTCTCGGATACGCGGGAGGGCGACACGCGTGAGTCGCTCAAAGAAGTCCCACATGCGCTCACCGCGCAGCGTGACCTTGGCGCCAACTGGATTCCCCTCGCGAACCTTGAACGTTGCGATCGACTTCTTCGCCTTCGTCACGATCGCGCGCTGACCGGTGATCAGGGCGAGGTCGCCAACGGCGGCGTCAACCGCCTTCGAGTTCGTCAGTGCCTCACCGAGTCCGATGTTCACGACGATCTTCTCAAGGCGTGGGACCTGCATGGCGTTCTGGTAGCCAAACTCGGTCTTCAGCGCTGGGATCGCCTCGGCCACGTAACGCTGCTTCATGGTGCCGCTCACTTGGAGACCTCCTTGTGGGCGATCGTGGTGGCACAGCGGCTGCACTGGCGCGACTTCTTTCCGTCCGCAGCAACCGCCATCTTGATGCGCACTGGTCGGTCGCACTTTGTGCAGACGAGAGCAACCTTCGCCAGATCAAGTGGGCTGGCGATCTCCAGGATGCCGCCCTTGTCGACCGTCGGCGTCTGTGAGCCGGAGCTCATCTTCTGGCGCGGCTTCTGGTGCTTCTTGGAGATGTTGACGCCGGTGACCACGACGCGTCCAGGGTTGACGAGGCGCTCAACGGTGCCACGCTTCCCCGCGTCCTTACCGCTCAGGATCGCCACGGTGTCCCCGACTCGGATCACGGTGCTGGTCTGGTATGCCGAACGCATTAGAGCACCTCCGGCGCGAGCGAGATGATCTTCATGTAGTCGCGGTCGCGAAGCTCTCGTGCCACTGGCCCAAAGATGCGCGTGCCGCGCGGGTTTCCATCAGCGGCAATGAGGACGGCGGCATTCTCGTCAAAGCGAATGAAGCTGCCGTCGGGGCGCGCGATCTCCTTGACCGTGCGCACGACCACCGCCTTCACCACATCGCCCTTCTTGACGCCTGCGTTCGTGGTCGCCTGCTTCACGGCGGCAACGATCACGTCACCCACCCCAGCCACGGTTGAACGCGAGCGACCGAGGATGCGGAAGCACTCGATCTCCTTGGCCCCTGAGTTGTCGGCCACGCGCAGGCGGGTCCCTGTCTGAATCACAGTGCACCCCCTTCGGCTCGCTCAAGGACTTCAATCAAGCGCCAGCGCTTTCGGGCGGAGAGTGGTCGTGACTCTTCAATAGTCACGAGGTCGCCGACCTTTGCGCTGTTCTCTTCGTCATGGGCCATGAACTTGGCGGTGCGACGAATGACGCGCTTATAGACCGGGTGCTGCTGGAGGCGCTCAACACGAATCACGATCGTCTTGTCGCCCGCATCGCTGAGCACCCTGCCCGTCTGCGTCTTGCGCTGGCCCGTATGCTTCGACGTCATCCTTGCCCCCTACGCCTTCTGGCTCGCCTGGCGCTCGGCCAGGACCATCAGCAGTCGCGCAATGCTCTTGCGTGACTTGGTCACAACACTGGTGTCCTTCAGCTGGCGTGTGGAGAGCTCAAAGCGCGCCTGCCAGAGGTCACGCTTCGCGTCGGTAATCGCCTGGACGAGTTCAGCGTCGCTCATGGAGCGGGCCTTCACGATATCGATCACGCCTCATCCTCCTTCGCTGGCTTCACCGGCTTCACGAGCTCTGGCTCCTTTGGCGCAGCGTCTGTTGCCACTGGTGTCTCCTCAAGCGGCACGCCAGAGGCGACCTTCGCGAGGAACTTCTTGCCGAAGACGATCTCCCCGAGATCGGCGGCGCGCTCAAGCGTCACGGTGTTGACTGGAAGTTTCATGGAGGCGAGACGGAAGGCTTCCATCGCCTCCTTCTTCTCGATTCCCGCAACCTCAAAGAGGACGCGACCAGGCTTCACCACCGCGACCCACTGGTCTGGCGCGCCCTTACCCGAACCCATGCGGGTTTCGGCTGGCTTCTTGGTGATTGGCTTGTCAGGGAAGACGCGAATCCAAACCTTGCCACCGCGCTTCAGCGAGTGGGTCATGGCGCGACGTGCCGCCTCAATTTGGCGTGCTGTCACCCAGGCGCACTCAGTCGTGGCGAGACCGAACTCACCAAAGGCCACGGTGCGGCCCGACTTGGCAGGGCCGGACATTCGTCCGCGCTGCACCTTGCGCCACTTCACTCGCTTCGGCATCAACATGGCTACGCCCCCGTTCCCGTGTTTTCGCTGATCGGCTTCGGCTTCAAGACATCCGCAGGCGCGTCGCCGCGATAAATCCAGACCTTGACGCCAATCTGGCCGAACGTGGTCGGCGCGTGATACACGGCAAAGTCGATGTCGGCGCGCAGCGTCTGCAGTGGGAGTCGCCCATCGCGGTCCCACTCCTCGCGGCTCATCTCAGCACCGCCGAGGCGTCCGGAGACCATGACCTTCACGCCCTTGGCGCCGGCCTTCATCGTGCGCTGGATCCCCTGCTTCAACGCCTTGCGGAAGGCGATGCGGCGAGTCAGCTGTCCACCGATTGCGGCGGCGACGAGGAACGCGTCGAGGTCAGGCTGGCGGATCTCCTTGATCTCAAGCTTCACCTTCCCTGCGCTGATCTCGCCGATCGCTGCGCGCAGGACCTCAACGTTCTGGCCGCCCTTACCAATGACCACGCCCGGCTTCGCCGAGTGCACGGTCACGGTGACGTAGTTGAGACCGCGCTCAATCTCCACCTTGGAGATGCTTGCAGCAGCGAGCTTCTCATCAATGAGCTTACGGATGCGCAGGTCTTCCTGCAGCAACTTCGTGTAGTCCTTATCCGCGTACCACTGCGCGCTCCACGTCTTCGTGACGCCGAGCCGGAAGCCAATCGGATGAACCTTCTGTCCCATATCAGGCCTCCTTCGGGCTTACGGTGACGGTGATGTGTGTCATCGGCTTATTGATGGAGAAGGCGCGCCCCTGTGCGCGTGGTCGGAAGCGCTTCAGCGTTGGACCCTCGTCGGCACTCGCATCGACCACCCAGAGGCGCTCGGCTGGAATGCCATGGTTCGCCTCGGCGTTCGCCGTGGCGCTCTTAAGGACGGAGGCAACGTCACGTGCTGAGGAGTGCGGCAAGAAGCGGAGGATCGAGGCGGCATCAGCCACCTGCTTCCCCTTGATCGCGCGCACCACGAGCTGCGCACGTCGGGTTGAGCCGCGCACGTACTTTGCCGTTGCCTTCACGCGGATGCTCATGAGGCGCCTCCTGCCGAACCGCCCGCAACAGCGGTGGTTCGGTCAACGCGTGAGTGCCCCTTGAAGAGGCGCGTTGGAGAGAACTCGCCGAGGCGGTGCCCGACCATGTTCTCCGTGACGAAGACAGGGACGTGCTTCCGTCCGTTATAGACGGCAATGGTGTGCCCAATGAAGTCTGGGTAGATGACCGATGCGCGCGACCAGGTCTTCACGACGCGCTTCTCATTCGACGCGTTCATGGCCTGGATGCGACCAAGGAGCCGCTTCTCGACGAAGGGGGCCTTCTTGCTTGAACGAGACATGGCTCCTCCTTCCTACTTCGCGTGTCGCGAGCGGACAATCAACCGCTGCGTCAACTTGTTGCGACGAGTTCGAAGGCCCATCGCGCTCTTCCCCCACGGGGTCTTCGGTGGCATTCCGGTTGGAGCCTTACCTTCACCACCACCATGAGGGTGATCGACAGGGTTCATTGCAGAACCACGAACCTCTGGGCGCTTCCCCATGTGGCGGGCGCGTCCGGCTTTGCCGATCTTCAGGTTCTCGTGATCGATGTTGGATACCTGTCCAACGGTGGCCATGCAGGCCAGCGGAACAAGTCGCATCTCGGTGGACGGCATGCGCACGGTGGCGAACTCGCCCTCCTTCGCAACCAGCTGTGCGGCGGCGCCAGCGGAACGAACCATCTGGCCACCCTTCCCTGGTACGAGCTCAATGTTGTGAATCGTGGTGCCGAGCGGCATGCGCGCGAGCGGCAGGCAGTTGCCGAGCTTCGCTTCCGCGTTCGGTCCGGACTCAATCATGTCGCCAACCGTGAGGCCGTTCGGGAGGAGCATGTAGCGCTTCTCTCCATCCACGTAGTTGAGAAGTCCGATGCGTGCGGAGCGGTTTGGGTCGTACTCCACCGTTGCCACGCGCGCTGGAATGCCGAACTTGTTGCGGCGGAAATCGATCTTGCGATAGAGACGCTTCTGCTCGCCACCACGGTGACGCACAGTGATCTTCCCCTGGTTGTTGCGACCGGAACCACGCACCATCTTCTCGGTGAGCGGCTTGTACGGGGAGTCGGTCGTGATCTCCTCGAACGTTGGCATGGTCATCCCGCGGACGCCGGCGCTGGTTGGCTTGAGTCGTCGAAGTGCCATGACTAGACCCCCTCGAAGAACTGAATCTTCTCGCCTGGGGCGAGGGTGACCACGGCCTTGCGCCATGGAGTTGTCTTCCCTGGGAAGGTACTGCGTGCAAGGGTGCCACGTGTGGACTTTGCCTTGGTTGTCAGCACGTTGACCTCCGCAACCTTGACGGTGAAGAGGGTGGCGATCGCTGCAGCAATCTCAATCTTGGAAGCGTCCGCGTGCACCGCGAAGGTGTACTTCCCAACCTGCGACTGCAGGATGGACTTCTCGGAGATCACGGGGCGAAGCACGGTCTCGTGCGCGCTGCGGCTCATCCGTACACCTCCTGGATCGTTGCGAGGGCTGCCTTCTCCACGATGATCGTGTCGGCATTCATCAGGTCAACAAGGTTGAGCGAATCGGCGCGAAGGACCGCAAGGAGCGGAATGTTCGCTGCGGACTTCACGAGCGCGCTGTCAACGGTCGGCGCGACCACGAGGACGCGCTTCCCTGCGCTGAGCGCGAGGCACATCTTTGAGATGACCTGCGTCTTTGGCGTCTGCATGCCGAACTCATCGACCACCTTGAGCGTGTCTACCTTCGCGGAGAGGGCGCCAAGGAGTGCGGCGCGGCGCATGCGCTTCGGCATTGGCGTTTCGTGGGAGCGAACCTGCGGCCCGAAGACCACACCGCCGCCCTTCCACTGCGGAGATCGCGTGGAGCCCTGTCGTGCACGACCGGTCCCCTTCTGCTTCCATGGCTTTCGTCCACCACCTGCAACGTCATCACGCTTCTTTGTGGCGTGCGTACCCGTGCGTCGGCCAGCGAGCTGTGAGACGGCTGCCTGATGCATCAGCGCCTGGTTCACAGGGCTCGAGAAGACGGCGGGCAGCTCAACGCTCCCCACCTTCGCTCCGGCCTTTGAGAAGACGTCAACGCTCGGCATTAGATCTGCACCGACTTGCTCATTGCAACGAGCGCATTCTTTGCACCTGGGATGGAGCCCCGCACGAGAATGAGGTTGCGCGCGCCATCGCAGCGCACGATCTTCATCTTCTGCACGGTGACGCGATCAACGCCCATGTGTCCCGCCATGCGCGTCCCCTTGTAGACGCGACCTGGCGTCGTGCCTGCACCAATGGAGCCTGGCTCGCGGTGATGGTCGGCGCCGTGCGTCTCTGGTCCGCTGGCGAAGCTGTGGCGCTTGATCGTGCCAGCGAAACCCTTCCCCTTGGAGATCCCCGTGACGTCCACCAGATCGCCTTCGGCGAAAAGGGTGACATCAAGGGTCTGACCGAGCGTCATGCCGTCAACGGAGTCAACGCGGAATTCGCGCGTCACGGAGCAGGCTGGGAGTTCGCCCTTGAACTGTCCGAGGTCTGGCTTGTTCAGGCGACGCTTCCCCGCCTCAATGCCCACCTGCACGGCGGTATAACCGTCGCGATCAGGGGTGCGCAGCTTCGTCACCGTGTTCGGCTCGATGGCGACGACGGTTACCGGCACTGATGTGCCGTCCGCTGCGAAGATCTGAGTCATCCCAACCTTTCGGCCGAGCAGTCCAAGCGTCACTTCACTCACCTACATCTTGATTTCAATGTCGACGCCTGCAGCCAGAGTCAGCCGCATGAGCGCATCCACGGTCTTTGGAGTTGGATCGATGATGTCCACCAAGCGCTTGTGGGTCCGAATCTCGAACTGCTCTCGGCTGTCCTTATCAATGAACGGCGAGCGCAGCACGGTGAACTTCTCAATGCGCGTTGGCAGCGGCACCGGACCGATCACATCGGCACCCGTGCGCTGAGCCGTCTCAACGATCGTCTGGGCAGACTGATCGATGAGGCGGTGGTCATACGCCTTGAGCCGAATGCGGATCCGCTGCTTGGCCATCGGTTACTCGGTGATCTTCGTGATGGAGCCGGCACCAACGGTGCGGCCGCCCTCGCGGATGGCGAAGCGCTGACCAACCTCGATCGCGATCGGGGTGATCAGTTCGACCGTCATCTCAACGTTGTCGCCCGGCATGATCATCTCGGCGCCCGCGGGGAGGCCGATCGAGCCGGTGACGTCGGTCGTGCGCAGGTAGAACTGCGGACGGTAGCCGTTATAGAACGGCGTGTGCCGTCCGCCTTCGTCCTTGGTGAGGACGTAGACCTCGGCGTTGAACTTGGTGTGCGGGGTGACGGAGCCGGACTTCGCCAGCACCTGACCGCGCTGGATCTCTTCGCGCTCGATGCCGCGGAGCAGGAGCCCCGTGTTATCGCCCGCGCGTCCTTCGTCCAAGAGCTTCTTGAACATCTCGACGCCGGTGACGACGATCTTGCGGGTCGCCGTGATGCCGACAAGCTCGACTTCGTCGCCGACCTTGACGATGCCGCGCTCGATGCGGCCAGTGGCGACGGTGCCGCGACCCTTGATGCCGAAGACGTCTTCGACCGGCATCAGGAACGGCTTGTCGATCTCGCGGGTTGGCGTTGGGATGTACGAGTCAACGGCATCCATGAGTGCCTGGATCGGTGCGTAGGCAGGATCGCTCGGATCATCCTTCGCCTCGAGAGCCTTCAGGGCCGACCCGCGGACGACCGGGATCTTGTCGCCTGGGAAGTCGTACTTGCTGAGGAGCTCGCGCACCTCAAGCTCGACGAGATCCAGCAACTCAGGGTCGTCGACCATGTCGCACTTGTTCAAGAAGACGACGA
>JAUMDJ010000030.1:0-10097 GCA_032121895.1 Chloroflexota bacterium
GATACGCGGGTACGAGCGGGAGTACGCACGGCGAGAGGAAGCTGAGCGCGCCAGCGAGGACAGCTGTGAGTAGGCTGACTTCAGACACTGATCACACGCGCCGCTCTAGATCTGCGAGAAACGACTGAATGCGCAACCGACTTGTGGCGTGTGCAAGAAGCTCGCCGCGGTACTCAATCGCTGGAATATCCGCGAGTAGTCGTTGATGCAGCACCGGATCCTGCTCGATGTCCACCTCTCGAATGGAGGGGGGGAGGGGGGAGTCGGCGAATACGGCGCGCAGGGCGCCCCGCGCCTCCTCGCAGAGTTCACACTCGGGACGCACGTACAGGGTGATCGGCTGAGCCTCCATGGCCGCATTCTCCCACGCGGGGCTGGGCTACCATCTTCTTTGAGCCCCCGTAGCTCAGTGGATAGAGCGCCGCCGTCCTAAGGCGGGCGTCGTCGGTTCGATTCCGGCCGGGGGCACCATTGGAGCAACGGGGCGAAGAGAGGAGCATGAGTGAGCGAACCACAGATCACGAAGGAGATCCCAGACTTTCAGCAGCCCCCAGACGTTGGAGTGCTTCGCAACGGCGCCTTCCTGCGCCTCTGGATCGCCCAGCTCCTCACCCAGATCGGCGGCAACGTCGTTCTTTACGGGCTCACGGTGCTCGTAGCCGAGCGTAGCGGCTCAACGTCGGCGCTCAGCCTCCTCTTTTTGAGCTTCCTCGTCCCTGCAGTAGCGCTCTCCCCAATTTCGGGCGTCTGGGTTGACCGCCTCGATAAGCGCCTGGTGCTGATCGTGGCGAATTTTACCCGTGCGATTGCCTTCTTTCTGATGCTCGGCAGTGTGGATACCCTTGGCATCGTACTGCTCTTGAATATCTTCGCGAGCTTTATGACCACCATCTTTGCCCCGGCTGAGCTTGCAATGATCCCTATGCTTGTTCGACGCGATCAACTCACGTCAGCGAACGGCCTCTTCACCTTTACGCTGAACGCTGCGTTTGCGCTCGGTTTCGCGCTCATTGGACCTGCTGTCGTGCGAATCGCAGGACCTGAGGCCTCGATCATCCTTGTGGCCATCCTCTTCCTCTTCGCCGGACTCCTCTGCATCGGCCTCCCCTCAGCGCCGCCGGCTTCCCATGCCGACGGACTCATCGGTTCCACTCGCAGTAGCACTCGAACGACAACATCAGAACTGGCTGAGGGTTTGCGGTACATCCGCGCACACGGATCTGTCGGCTGGTCGCTGCTCTACCTTGCGATCGCAGCGAGTGTCGTTGGCCTCATGGGCGTCCTCGGGCCCGATTACGTTGCCGATGCGCTCGGGCTTGAGGCGCGTGACTTCTGGCTGATCGTCCTTCCGATTGGACTTGGGGTGGTGACTGGCATCTTGGCGCTCAACAGTTGGGGGAAGGCCGTCTCCCGAAGGAGACTTATTGAAGGAGGCCTTCTCGGGGTTGGGGCGGGCCTTGCGCTGCTTGCGCTTGCCGAACCGATTAGTGCGGTGATTTCGGATGGTGCGAGTTCTATCGGCGGACTTCCGATAGGCTCCGGTGCGTCAGCACTCGCTACCGTGATCTTTGTGGCCTATTTCGCAGGTGCAGCGTATGGACTCGTGGCAATCCCAGCCCAGACGGCGCTGCAAGAAGAGTTGCCCGTTGAAGTTCGCGGACGAGTCTTTGGTGTACTTAACATGCTCGTCAGCCTCGGCAGCTTCGTTCCGATCATCGCCGTCGGACCGATTGCTGATACCTTCGGTGCAACGAACACGCTCCTTGGGGTTGGGCTGACCATTGCTGGAGTTGCCCTGCTCTCAATCGTGCGCGGACCTCGCCGCGTAGGGAGCTCTAGCGCCCCGTAACGTCCCCCTGTGCCGCCGCGACTGCGACGGCCGCGGCGAGTGAGGCGTTCGACTCCGCCAGTGCAAGGTTGGCGGGGATGGATCGCGAGGCTGTTGCATCCGCAATAGCGGCGAGAATTCGTGGCGTTGCAGCCGGCCCTCGTGCACCCGCTGCAACTGCAGCGGCAAGCCCCTTCTCAATCGCGACCGCGATCTCATCCGCAGGGATCTCGCTCGCTTCAGGGATTGGGTTGGCGATCAGCAGTCCGCCACCCCATCCAATCTCTCGGGCCGCGTGCATCATTGCGGCAATCTCTCCTGGGCTCTCCGCACGGTGAGCGATCGGAAGTCCACTGCTGCGACTCCAGAAGGCGGGGAAGTCGTTCGTTCGATATCCCACCACGGGCACGCCGAGCGTTTCTAGGACCTCAAGGGTTTTTGCGAGATCAAGGAAGGCTTTAGCACCCGCGCTCACAACGGCAACCGGGTGCCTCGCCATTGCGCCGAGATCGGAGGAGATGTCAAAGCTCTCTTCTGCGCCACGATGCACCCCGCCAATGCCACCCGTTGCAAAGATCTGAATTCCAGCGAGGTGCGCGATTGCGACCGTCGCGGAGACGGTCGTCACTCCAGCGGAGAGGCGCTGCGCGATCGCGGCGGGGAGATCGCGCTCGGCAAGCTTTACGGAAGCGTTGAGTAACCGCTCCTCCTCACCCGGTTCAACGCCAGCAATGAGCGCACCATCAAGGAGCCCGGTGAGGGCGGGGACGGCACCGGCCGCACGAATGGCGGCGTTCACGCGGTCGAAGCAGGTTCGGTTGTGGGGTGCGGGGAGCCCAAGGCTTGAGGTGATGGTGGACTCAAGTGCAACCACGGCGCGCCGCGACGCGAGTGCGTCGGCAACCTCTTGCGAGAGCTTTACCTCCACGTCAACCCCCCTCTTGCTGTTGCAGATGTGCGCGCGCCGCGCGGTGTCCTGCGTGTAGGGCATCCTCCCACGAATCCCCCCGCGCACGCGCAACAAGGAAGCCGCCCGCGAATGCATCACCAGCGCCAGTGGAGTCGATTGACCCATCGATCGGTGGGGCGGCGATTGATGCGAGTACTTCGCCACTGGCGGCGCGAACGTCGGCAACGCCAGCGCCGCGCTTAACGATCAGCGTCGCTCCAGCGATCGGTGCGCGGAGGAGGCCAAGGTACTCCGCCTCTTCTTCATTCGCGAAGAGGTGTGTTGCGCCGCTTGCGGCGAAGCGCCTTCGGCTCTCTTCTGGGCCCCACGCGTCAAGCGCTCCAACTGAAGAGGCATCAAGTGAGGTCGGGATGCGGTCTTGATTCGCTTCGTGAAGTAGGCGCAGCGTGGTGGTAGCGAGCGGCTCACCCATCAGCGAGTAGGCGGGGGCATGGAGCCAGTCAGCCCCGCTGAGCAACGCCGGACCTGGGTGCTGCAGATTCGTTGCCACCCCACGATCTGGAAGCATGGTTCTCTCCCCGTCCGGCTCAACGACCACGATGATTGATGGGCTCCGCCCCGAGCGCTGAAGGAGTGGTTCGACACCTGCGGCAAGGAGCGCTGCCTCCAGAGCATCGCCTGTGGCATCACTTCCGATCGCCCCAAGGAAGCGGGCACGACCGCCCGAGGCCGCCGCTGCTACGGCAACGTTGGCAGCGCTGCCGCCGCGTCGACGAGTGATCTGTGCCGCGGCATCACTGCCGCGACGCCACGGCGCAGCGAGGCGGACGGCAATCTCATCAATGAGGTCGCCGACGCTAACGATCAGCGGCCCATTGGCCGATCGTCTCACCGGGGGCTCACCGCTTACTCCACTCATAGGCGGGGAGTGTATCGGCTATCCTCTGAGACCTCGGGCGGTTAGCTCAGTTGGTTAGAGCGCAGCCTTGACATGGCTGAGGTCACAGGTTCGAGTCCTGTACCGCCCACCAGTAGCCCGAGGAGGCAGGGAAGCGACGAATGGCTGACGACGCGGTTCAGGCGGTACAAGAAGAGGAGCTCCTCGCCGCCCCTGTGCGCGGTTCAGCCGACGAACTCCTAGACGCTGGTGCTGCCGACCATTTCGGCCGCATGCGTCACTCGGCCGCACACGTGATGGCCGAGGCGGTGATGAGCCTCTTCCCGGGGGTCAAACTTGGGATCGGCCCCGCGATCACTGATGGCTTCTACTACGACTTCCTTCTCGAACGCGCGCTCACCCCAGAAGACCTTGCTGCAATTGAGGCGGAGATGGCGAAGAGTATCGCCGCGGACCACACCTTCAAACTACAGGAGCATCCGTTTGGCGACTTGCGTGCATCACTTCTCAACGCGGATCAAGCGCTCAAAGTCGAGATCATGGACGATCTTGCAGCGAACGCAACGGCATCCGGACTTCCAGCACCGAGTGTGACCACGTATACACATGGAAAATTCCAGGATCTCTGTCGCGGGCCACATGTGGAGAGCACCGGAAAGATCGGCCCGTACAAGCTCCTCTCAGTTGCTGGCGCGTACTGGCGCGGCAAGAGCGACCGACCAGCGCTGCAGCGCATCTATGGCACCGCGTGGGACACGCAAGAGGAGTTGGAACAATTCATCTGGCGCCGCGAGGAGATGAAGAAGCGAGATCATCGTCGACTCGGCGTTGCACTCGATCTCTTCTCATTCCATGACGTATCGCCGGGGAGCGCCTTCTGGCACCCGAAGGGGCAACTCCTCTGGCGCACCCTTGAGGGGGCGATGCGCGAACTCCAAGATGCGCGCGGGTATCAGGAGATCTCCACGCCGATCATTGTGAGCAAGCGCCTCTGGGAGAAGTCTGGACACTGGGACCTTTACCGCGAGAACATGTTCATCATTGAGTCAGAGGGTGAAGAGTTCAGCCTGAAGCCGATGAACTGCCCCGAAAGCACCGTCATCTACAAGACAAAGACGCGGAGCTACCGCGACCTCCCGCTGCGACTTTCGGAGTACGGCCGTCTCCACCGCAATGAACTATCTGGAACACTGAGCGGCCTGACCCGCGTGCGGCACTTCATTCAGGACGATGGGCACATCTACGTTCGGCCAGACCAGATCGAGAGCGAAATTGATGCGCTGCTCGGCGAGGTTGCAACGGTCTATGGCTGGTTTGATCTCCCCGTTGAGTTTGTCTTCTCGACGAAGCCCGCCAAAGCGCTCGGTGATCCGAAACTTTGGGAGAAGGCAGAGTCAATGATTGAATCGGCGCTGAAGCGCTCGGGTGCAACCTGGCGCCTTAGCGCAGGAGACGGTGCCTTCTACGCGCCGAAGATTGACATTATTGTGCGCGATGCCTTGGGCCGCGAGTGGCAGACGGCGACGATCCAAGTCGATCTCGCCATGCTCCCTGAGAGATTTGATCTTGAGTATGTTGATGAGGCGGGGGAGCGCGTCCGTCCGATTGCTATCCATCGTGCAATCTACGGGTCACTCGAGCGCTTCATTGGAATTCTGATCGAGCACTTTGCGGGGGCACTCCCTCTCTGGCTATCGCCTGAACAGGTGGTGATCATCCCCATTGCCGATCGCCATCTCGAAGCGGCTGAGGCAGGCGCCGCGATCTTGCGCCGCGCCGGGATCCGCGTGAGCATTGATGACTCGTCCAATCGCATGCAGAACAAGATTCGCCTTGCGCAAGAGCAGAAGGTGCCGCTGATGCTTGTCCTAGGAGATAAGGAGATCGAAGCGGGGGGTGCCGCGCCGCGCTGGCGCGATGGGACCCAGGAGCCAGCGACGAGCTGGGAGGCACTTGCGGCAAGGCTCGCAGCACAGGTGGCTGCACGAAGCGTCTCGTGAACCGAGCCTCCAGCGGCCCCCTCTCGTTGGGTGCTACGATTGCTTCTCCCACGGAAGGTTTCCGTGTGGTTTGGATGAGACGATCGTGAGGGTGTAGCCGATTAAGGACCTGCGCATCAATCTGCAAATTCGCGTACCGCAAGTGCGCGTCCTTGATGAAGACGGCAACCAGCTGGGAGTCCTCCCCACTCACGAAGCACTCCGACAGGCACAGGAGCGCGGCCTCGATCTTGTTGAGGTCGCCCCAACGTCGGCCCCGCCCGTCTGCAAGTACCTGAACTACGGTCAATACAAGTACGAACTGCAGAAGAAGGAGAAGGACTCAAAGAAGCGGCAGAAGACCGTTGATTTGAAGGAGCTCCGCTGCACCCCCAAGATTGGGGAGGCCGACCTTCTGACAAAGATCCGCCAGGCCCACAAGTTCCTCTCGGCGGGGGACCGGGTCAAGTTCTCGGTCAAGTTCCGTGGCCGCGAGGCGACCCACCCAGAGATCGGCCGAGCGATCCTCACCAGGGTGGTGGAAGGGCTCTCCGACGTGGCCCAGCTCGAGCGCCCCCCGCTCCTCGAGGGGCGTTTCCTCTCAATCCAGCTGCTCGCGCTGCCCAAGGCGAAGGGGCGTGAGCCTTCTGCGGCGAGTTCCGCTACGCTACCCGAACCAACAGCCAGTTCACCCGAAGGGGAGTGACATGCCAAAGATGAAGACACACAAGGGGGCCTCGAAGCGCATCGGCTTCACCGGCTCTGGAAAGCCGATCCACGTCATGGCGTGGCGCGGTCACCACCTTGAAATTAAGTCGCAGCGCCGCATCCGCCGTTACGCGGGCAAGGCGGTGCTTGGACGCACGCATCACAACCAGATCTCGCGACTGCTGCCGTACGGCGGCTGAGCTAAGGAAGGGGAGAGCGCATGGCACGAGTAAAGCGCGGAGTAGCTGGGCATAAGCGCCATAAGCGCCTGCTTGAGGCCGCCTCCGGCCGTCGTGGCACACGATCCAAGCTCATCCGTCCTGCGCGCGAAGCACTTCTCCACGCGCTTGCCTACGCCACACGAGACCGACAACAGCGCAAGCGCCAGATGCGTGAGCTCTGGATCCACCGCGTCAACGCGGCCGCTCGGCTGAACGGTCTCTCGTACTCCGTCTTTATTGCCGGCCTGAAGCGCAACAGCGTTGCCATCGACCGGAAGATGTTGGCTGACCTCGCCGTTCGCGATGCTGCGGCCTTCACTGCAGTCGCGGACGTAGCGAAGCGCGCCTGACGCGCTAGGTCGCAGCCGTGGAGCTTGCGGCACTCGAGAAGCAGCTTCGTACCCTTCAGGCTGAATCCACGACAAAGATTGGTGCTGCCTCATCACTGGCTGATCTTGAAGAGCTCGGCTCTTCGCTCCTAGGGAAGAAAGGGGCGCTCACTGATCTCCTGCGCGGGATCGGTTCACTCTCTGCCGACGATCGCCCCAAGATTGGCGCGCTTGCGAATGAAGTTCGCGCAGCGATAGAAGCGGCCCTTGAGTCCCGCCGCACCGTTGCGGGAGCGGCTGAACTTTCCGCCCGCATCGCCAACGAAACTGAGGATGCAACAACGCCAGGTCCACTTCCCGCGTTCGGCTCCCTACACCCGATCCCAGAGACGATCTCGGCGATCGCGCAGATCATGGGCTCATTCGGGTTTACGGTTGCGGAGGGCCAAGAGGTCGAGGATGACGTCACGAACTTCCAGCTCCTCAATATTCCCGAGGATCACCCATCTCGAGATCTATGGGACACGCTCTACTTGCGCGAGCCAGGCCGCCTCCTCCGCACCCACACGTCGCCAGGACAGATCCGCACCATGCGCGCGGTTGAGCCGCCGATTCGCGTCATCCTTCCTGGGCGCTGCTTCCGATATGAAGCGGTGGACGCAAGTCATGGGTTTGAGTTTCACCAGGTTGAGGGTTTGCTCGTTGATCGCGGCACCACACTTGCAGATCTGAAGGGGATCCTGGACGAACTTGCACGGGGACTATTCGGTCCAGCCGCGCGGACCCGCTTTCGGCCCGGCTACTACCCGTTCACAGAGCCTTCGGTCGCCGTGGACGTCTCATGGGGCGGCTCAAAGGATGGCTGGATGACGATCCTTGGCGCAGGGATGGTGCATCCGATCGTCCTAGAGAATGGCGGCATTGACCCCGAGACACATCAAGGATTCGCCTTCGGACTCGGCGTGGAGCGCATTGCAATGCTGCGCCACGGGATCCCAGACCTTCGCGCGCTGCTTGAAAACGATCTGCGCATGTTGCGAGGTTTGCGATGAGGATCCCGCTCTCCTGGCTGCGAGAACTCGTGGATGTGCAGCTCACCCCTGAGCAACTCGCTGATGCGTTGACACTACGTGGCCTTGAGGTGCGAGGCGTAGAGCGTTGGGGGAGCGCCTGGAACAAGATGGTCGTTGGTGAACTCCTCGAGGTTGGACCACACCCACGTGCGGATCGCTTGCAACTGACGAAGGTGCGCATTGGGAAGGACCAGGTGCTGGAGGTTGTCTGCGGTGCGCGCAACATCGCCGCTGGTCAACGTGTCCCTGTGGCGCTGATCGGTGCCCTCATGCCAGATGGCCGCACGATCGAGCGTGCGAAGAAGATGGGGGTCGCCTCAGAGGGGATGCTCTGCTCTGGCGCGGAGCTCGATGCCACGGATGACGGCGATGGCATTCTGATCCTTGACGCGAAGGCGCCGCTCGGCACGCCGCTCAGTGACTACCTCGGCGAAGACGTCATTGACGTTGATGTGAAGCCAAACCGGGGTGACCTTCTCTCGATCCTTGGCCTCGCGCGTGAGGTCGCTGCGATCACCGGTGCCCCTGTGAGCTATCACGCTCGCAGCATCACTGAGTCGGGAGAGAAGGTTGGCGACGGGCTATCACTCTCCGTGGATGATGCAGGACTCGCTCCACGAGTGGTGCTTCGTGTCGTTGATGGCGTCAAGGTCGGCGCAGCCCCAGATGCGGTGCAGATGCGCTTGAAGGCTGCGGGCCTCCGCTCCATCTCGAATGTGGTGGACGCCACGAACTACATCATGCTTGAACTTGGAAAGCCGACGCATGCCTTTGATCGCCGCGCGGTTGGCACCAAAATTCACGTGCGGTTGGCGAAGCGTGATGAGACGCTTGAGACCCTGGATCACGTCTCACGAACGCTTGATGGGAGTGATCTCGTGATTGCGGATGAGCGTGGCGCTCTCGCCCTTGCAGGAGTGATGGGGGGCGCATCAAGTGAGGTAGGGGATCAGACAAACAGCGTGATCATTGAAAGCGCCGTCTTCGCACCGACCTCCATTCGTCGTAGCGCCCAGCGGCACAGCCTCCGCTCTGAGGCCTCCCACCGCTTCGAGCGCGGGCAAGAACTCGACCTGGCACCGGTGGCCGCTGAACAGGTTGCAGCGCTGATCAGTGCGTGGGCTGGAGGGAGCGTACGCGCAGGTTCGCTCGATAGCGATCCGAAGGCGATCGGTACGTTGCGCGCACTTCCGTTCCGACCCGCTCGCGTCCGGTCACTTATTGGTGTTGAGATTCCGAGTGAGAAGCAGGCGTCGCTACTCGCCTCCATTGGCATTAAGTGCGGTGAGGCAACCGCAGCATCGCCCGTCCAGGTGACACGGACACGAACCGTAAACGCGGAAAAGGGGAGCCTCCTCCTTGCAACCGTACCCGCGTGGCGGCGCGACATTGAGTTTGAAGCGGATATTGCGGAAGAGGTTGCTCGCCTCTATGGCTATGACCAAATTCCACCAACCCTCCCTGGTCGTGACCTTCCTGGCTACCGACCACAGCCGACCACGCTACGAGATCTCCTACGCGCACAACTTGCCGCTGTAGGGGCGAGCGAGGCGGTCACCCATGCACTCGTGTCTGAGGCGCTAAGCGATCGACATGCCGAGCCGATTGGCCTTGTCAGTGGGGAGCTCGCTGAGAGCGAAGGTGCTGCGAGCAGTGCGCTCCTGACGCTCGCAAATCCGCTCTCGGTAGATCACGATCGACTGCGGCGCTCACTCTTGCCGAGCCTCCTTGACCGGGCAGAAGCAAACGCTCGCTACGGTGCACAGAGTGGCGCGCTCTTCGAAGTTGGTCGCGGGTACGGCGGCGGCAGCGGCGGCCCTCAGGAGTGGACTCGACTCGCAGTGATCGCATGGGGGGAGATGGGTGCTGCGGCGCCAGGAGCGAGGCCGCGAGAATGGGATCTCAATGAGATGAAGCGAGTGATCACGTTGCTGACAGGCGTCGCGGATGTCTCACCCCGCTATCTACCGCTGGTGGATGGCGACAGCACGTTGTTGCACCCAGGGCGCTCCGCGCGCATTGGTGGAGATGGGATTGCTGGCCTCGTTGGGGAGCTCCATCCGGGAGCCCCAGAGTGGCGCGAAGCACCGCGCTTCATCCTCGCCGAGTTTGCTCTTCGCGGGTTGAGCGCTGGTCTTCCGAAGGTGCGCC
>JAUMDJ010000031.1:0-2832 GCA_032121895.1 Chloroflexota bacterium
CTCACGGGTAAGCCCTTCACCATGGACCTTGCTGCGGTGAAGCGAGCGGCGGCGCGAACTGCGGGCCGACTGCATGTCACCCCACTCCTCAGCTCTATTGGCGCAGCGGAAGCACTGCGCCGAAGCGGGGGACCACTCCTTGGCGACGGTCGCATTCGATTGAAGTCAGAACACCTGCAGCGCACCGGCTCTTACAAAGTGCGCGGCATGTTGAATCGCGTCACGCAGATGGTTGAACACTTCGGTGAAGCAGAGGTTCAACGCCGCGGCCTGATCACCTTCAGCGCTGGCAACGCCGCCGCAGCATACGCGTGGGCCGGTCGCGTGTTCAACATCCCAGTGCACGTGGTCATGCCACGCAGTGCCGTTCCCGCCAAGATCGCCGCGTGCGAGTCGTATGGCGCAACCGTTCACCTTGTTGATGGGCTGATGAGTGAGGCAGCAATCCTGAAAGATCAGCTGATTAAGGATCTCGGGCTTTTTGATGCACACCCGTTTGATGACCCGTATGTCATCTCAGGACACGGCACACTCGGGATGGAGATCCTTGATCAACTTCCAGAAGCGGATGTGGTGATCGGCGGACTCGGCGGTGGGGGCATGCTCTGCGGTGCCGCCGTCGCACTCCGCGCGTTGAAGCCAGGGATTCGGATCTATGGCGTGGAGCCAGAAGGTTCCGCCGCAGTCAAGCTTGCGGTGGAGTCAGGGAGTGTTGTCTCCGTGCAGCCGAAGTCGATCGCCGATGGCCTCGGCGCGCCGTACGCCGGCGCATGGACACTCCCACTCGCATCAGGGCTTATTGACGCCTGCATCACCCTTCCAGACGAAGAGATCCTCGGCGGCCTCCGCTTCCTCGCGGAGCGATGCAAGCAGGTGGTGGAGCCCGCTGGCGCCGCTGCGCTCGCCGCCCTCCTCTTCGGTCGCGTTCCTGTGTCGCAAGGCGATCGTGTGGTTGTCATCGTGAGTGGCGGCAACGTCGACCTCACCCGAATACCAGAGTTCCTCTCCAACGCCCTGCCAATCCCTGGCACTCAGTAACGCGAAAAAGTATTGCCACGGCGCTCCTTGAGGCGTACGCTCGCCCCACCGTGACCGTAGCGTCACGAAGGGAGGAGCGAACATGGCGGCGTTCTCATTTGAGAACTCAAAAGGAACCACCTACTACCTTCACGGGCGCTCCCGAAAGGTTGCAAGCGGGAAGACGGTGACGCTCTACTTCTTTGCAAAAACACCTGGGAAGGGCGCGGTTGACTCACTGCCAGAGGGGTACAAGGTGAAGGAGTCTGGTCGTACTGGTCTTCCAATCCTCAAGAAGAAGTCGGGCCTCTTCGGCTGGTTCTAGCGCGCGGACGCGCCGTGCCACGCAGTCGGCACGGCGATCGGTGAGACTAGGCGCATGAACGATCCACTCGTCCTCGTCGCGCTCCTCCTTGCGGCGGTCGCCGCCGCCGCGGCACTCTTCGCCGTCGCGCGATCTGGTCGGGGCGCCGAGCCAGATCCAACGAGTACGTTGCAGGCACAACGCGTAGAAGATCAACTGCAGTCGGTCGTTGAGCGGCTCGCAAGGATTGATGCGGCGCAACAGGGGATCGATCGACTTCGCGAGCCGATGGATGAGCTCCTCTCTGTCTTTCAGAACAAGCAGGCGCGCGGCCAGTACGGCGAAGCACGACTCGAAGAGATCGTGCGAGATGCGCTACCAACGGATCTCTACAGCTTCCAAGAGTCGCTCTCCAACGGAAAGATCGCCGACTGCATTGTGGGCCGCGGTGCCGCTTCCAATCGCGTCTGCGTCGACTCAAAGTTTCCGCTGGAGGCGTACCAGAAGCTCGTGGCAGGTGACCCTACTGCCGCCGTTCAGTTCCGCTCGGCGCTGAAGGCGCACATTGATGCGATCGGATCCAAGTACGTCATCCCTGGTGAGACAAGTCGTCTCGCCGTGATGTTCATCCCGTCAGAGGCGATCTACGCGGAGCTCTTTACGAGCTTCCCAGACATGGAGCAGTACGCAAATGGGAAGCGCGTGGTCTTCGCCTCACCGAACACGCTGCACGCACTTCTCGCAACGGTGAGCATGTTCCACGTTGAGTCCAAGATCGGCGAGCAGGCGATCCTGATCCAACGGGAGGTAGGCGGGCTCACCAGAGATGTGGAGCTTCTGGCAGAGCGCATTGAGAAGCTCGCCACTCACTTCCGCCAGGTTGGCGACGACATCAGCGGGGCGCAGGCCTCCGTGAAGCGGATCGTCAGCAAGGGGGAGCGGATCGCCAAGGTGGATCTTGGCGACGAAGCGGATCCGCCCGCCCTGCGTGAGGGCTAGCCTCGCGCATCCGCCTGCGGTAAAGTGACCCTTAGGCCCGAAACTCGGGTCAACGTAAGGGAGGAACTATGGATTCGAAGAACCTGTACATCGTTGCGGCGGCTGCAAGCCTCGCACTTTCGCTCGCACACTATTTCGGAGTTGGCTTTACTGCCAACGCTGACACGGCAGTCTATATCGGTCTCTGGGTCCCAGCGATCCTTTCGCTCGGTACCCTTCTGGGGAAGAAGAGCAAGTGACCGAACCGATTGTCTTTGTGCTCGGCGTCATCGTGATGATCCCAGTGCTTTTTGCGGTCTACAAAGACCTCAAAAACTAACGAAGTCGATTTCATAGCGCTCCGTTGCAGCTGACGCTGCAGCGGAGCGTTTTGCTATCAATTACGACTTGCCAAGATTCTCCGGGCCGAACGAGTTTGGCAGCAGGTAGTCAAATGGGTAGCGATTCAGGCGTTCAATCTTCAAGTTCTCGTCGAGGCTGACGGCAACGATCGGCATCTGCAGGGAGCCCGC